>JANQLT010000021.1 GCA_028280455.1 Kiloniellales bacterium | reverse complement strand
GCTAAGCTCAGCCTATGGCTTCGCTAAGCCTCCACGCCCTCTCCCCCGTCGGGGGAGAGGGATGCGCAGGCTTGGTGAGGCGCAGCCGAGCCTAGCCGGAGCTGGGTGAGGGGGCAGGTCGTTTCCCATTGGCGGCGGGACGGCGATCCCACGACCGCCCTTCGCTTGACGGCATCGCCCGGGGCTCTAAGCTCGGCGGCCTGGGCGGAACGCGGGGTCTCAGGCGATGTCGTTGGTCCAGGAGATCAGGGCGGTGAGCCCGAAGCTCTCCACGCCGGAACTGCTGCGCTTCCTGATCGCGGAGCGCTTTCCCGGCAAGACGGTGGTGACCGCGTCGCTGCGGGCGCCCTCCGTGGTCGTGCTCAAGCTGGTCGCCGACGTCGATCCGGCCTGTCCGGTGGTCTTTTGCCACCCGGGCCATCTCTTCCCCGAGAGCCTCGCCTACCGCGAGCGCATCGTCGGGCAGCTCGGCCTTTCAAAGGTGACGGCGACCAGCGGCGGCGAAGTCGACGTGGTGCCCGGCGACCACGACCACGTCGAGCAGATGTGGGCGGAATCCCAGAGCGGCGCCGGCCGGGTCTTCGAGATCGTCCACCTGAACGACACCCTGGCGCCCTACGACTGCTGGATCAGAGCCGTCTACCACATGCCGCGGCCGGCCGAGGTGCAGCAGCGGGTCGACGTCTATGGCCGGCTGATCGGCATCGACCCGCTGGTGCACTGGAGCAAGGACGACGTCCGGGCCTTCATGCGCGAGCAGGACCTGCCCTTCCACCCGCGCGCCGTCAGGCCGAAGCTCGAGGCGCCGGCCGAGCAGCAGCCGATCGCTCCCTCCTACAATTACTGAGCCGCGACGGGCTCGGCGGCTGCCGCCGTCTCCGGCAGGGCCCGCAGCTCGCTGACCAGCTCGCCGGCCTCCGTCAGGCGGTGCAGCAGATAGATCGGCCGCTGCCGGGCGATGCTCTCGTCGACGCCCTTGCGAACGTCGACGGCGACGCTCGGCATGGTGGTCGCCACGCTGCCGGCCCACTGGCGCTCGGTCGCGCAGTGCACGTGGCCGCAGGTCAGGCGCAGCACCTGCGGGTGGCCGGTGACGATGGCCGCCAGGGCCTCGGCCTCCTCGGGCCGGCGGTAGCCGCCGACGTAGTGGTCCTCGACGTCGAAGGGCGGGTGATGGATGAACAGCAGGGTCGGCCGCTCGGCGGCGCTCGCCAGGGTCTGGTCGAGCCAGGTCTGGCGTGCCGCGCAGAAGAAGCCCTTGCGCTCGCCGGGAAGGGTCGAATCGAGGCCAACGAGGCGCAGCGGGTGATCTTCGATCGCGTAGTGCAGGAACTCGCCGTTCTCGGGCAGGTAGGCCAGCTCGCTGAAGGCCCTGCGCATGGCGCTGCCGTGGTCGCGGTTGCCGGGGATCAGGTAGAGCGGCGCTTCCAGGGGCGCCAGCAGGCCGTGCAGCCGAGCGTACTCCAGGGGCCCGCCGTGCTGCACCGTGTCGCCGGTGAGGATCACCGCGTCGGGCCGCAGGCCGTTGATGTCGGCGACGCAGGCCTCGAGGTCGGCGGCGCGGCTATCGGCGGCCGGGTGGTCGGAGCCGGGCGCCAGGATATGGGTGTCGCTGATCTGGGCGATGAGCATGGCTAGGAGTCCAGGCTGCCATAGTAGTCCTTCAGGACCGCCAGCACCTCGGGCCGGCTGAACTCCGGCGGCACCGTCTCGCCCGCCGCGAACATGGCCCGCAGCCGCGTGCCGGAGATCGCCAGGCGGTGCGACTCGTCGTGCGGGCAGGTCCGGCTGGACGTCGTCCCGAGGCAAACATCGCAGTAGAAGGTGACATCCATCTTAAGCGGCACGGTCTCGAGGCTGCCGGGCTCCAGCTCGTCGAAGATGTGATGGGCGTCGTAGGGGCCGTAGTAGTCGCCGACGCCGGCGTGGTCGCGGCCGACGACCAGGTGCGAGCAGCCGAAGTTCTGCCGGAACAGGGCGTGCAGCAGCGCCTCGCGCGGGCCGGCGTAGCGCATCTCGATGGGATAGCCGGCCTGGATCACGGTGCCGGCGACGAAGTAGTTCTCGACCAGGGCATCGATGGCGCGGGTGCGGACCTCGGCCGGGATGTCGCCCGCCTTCAGCTTGCCGAGCACCTGGTGGATCAGCACGCCGTCGCAGACCTCCACGGCGACCTTGGCCAGGTATTCGTGGCTGCGGTGCATGGGGTTGCGGGTCTGGAAGGCGGCGACCCGCGACCAGCCGAGCTCCTCGAAGCGCCGGCGGGTCTCGGCCGGCCGCAGGAACAGCCGCGGGTAGGTCGCGGGAAAGATGCCCTCGCTGAGCGCGCGCAGCGGCCCGGCCAGGTTGACCGGGGCCTGGGACATCACCTTGGCGACGCCGGGGTGCTCGCCGTCGCTGGTGCGAAAGACCTCCCGGCACTCCAGCTCCCGGTCGATGCCGTACTTCTCTTCGACCGTCATCAGGGCCATGGCCTCGCCGGTCTCCTCGTCGACCAGCGCGACCTCCTCGCCGTCGGCGATGCTGTCGGCCAGCTCCTGGCTGCAGGAGAGGGTGATGGGGATCGGCCAGAAGAGGCCGTTGGCCAGCTTCATCTCCAGGCAGACCCGGCGCCAATCGTCGTGGCCCATGAAGCCCTGGAGCGGCGTGTAGGCGCCCATCGCCAGCATGACGAGATCCGAGCTCTCGCGGCTCGAGAGCGGCACGGCGCGGAGCCTCGCCGCCCGCTCCAGCGCGGCCACGCGCGCCTCGCCTTCGAGCAGCAGCGGGGCGAGGGCGCCGCCGCCGTGGGGTCCTACGAGTTTCGACATCGGAGGCGCGTCACAGCATCGCTTCGCTCGCCGTCTGGCTCCAGCTCAGTCGACGATGTGATAGACCGGCGCCTTCTCCATGGCCCAGGTCCCGGAGTCCCGGTCGTACTGGGACAGCGTGAAGCAATGCCAGTCCTGATCGTCCAGCTTGGGGTGATCGGCGCGATAGTAGTAGCCCGGCCAGCGGGTCTCCTGTCGGAACAGCGTGTGCTGGGTCACCGATTCGGAAGCCAGCACCCGATGGTGCAGCTCCCAGGCGCGCTGGAGCTGGTGCAGGTCCTCGGCGGCGATCGCGTTCATGTCCTGCTTCAGCATGTCGAGCAGCTCGACCGCGCGGTTCAGCATCCACTCGTTGGTCGTGTAGTGCGAGGAGATGCCGCCGACGTACTCGTCCATCAGCTTCTCGAGGCGCTGCAGGCCGTGGATCGGCAGGATGTAGCTGGGCGAGACCGTGCCGGCGACGATCTCGTTGCGGCCGATGTCATAGTTCTCCATGGGCTGGAAGACGATCTTCTCGAGATCCTGGTACTCCGCCTCGCTGACCTCCGGGCGCTCGCTGCCCAGGTCGTTGACGTAGTTGACCGCCGCCTTGCCGGCGATCCGGCCTTCGGTGAAGGAGCCCGAGGAGAACTTGTGGGCCGTGCCGCCGATGGTGTCGCCGGCGCCGAACAGGCCGTCGACCGTCATCATCCGGTTGTAGCCCCACTGGTACTCCGAGGGCGCGTAGTCCGAGGGGCCGCTGGCCCAGGCGCCCGAGCAGGTGGCGTGGGAGCCCATGACGTAGGGCTCGGAGGTGGTCAGCTCGGGGTTGGTGTGCTTGGGGTCGATGTTCTGCGAGGCCCAGACCACTGCCTGGCCGATGGTCATGCCGAGGAAGTTCTCCCAGCCCACGGTCTCCTTGTGCGGGTCCTGGAAGGCCTCCTTGGTGACCATGCGGATCGGCCCGCGGCCGGCCTTGACCTCCTCCAGGATGGCATGGTTGCGCAGGCAGGTCGGCACCGGGTGCCGGTCGATGTAGTCGCCCACCAGGTTCTTGGTGTGCTCGTACCAGGTCGACTCGTACTCCTCGCCGTAGACGTTCTCGGTGTAGGTCTTGAGGTGCAGGAAGTAGGCGCCGACCGGCCCGTAGCCGTCCTTGAAGCGGGTCAGGACGATGCGGTTCTCCATCTGGGTCATCTTGGCGCCGACCTGGATCGGCAGCGCGTAGGCGGAGGCGCTGCTCCAGGGCGCGTACCAGGTCCGGCCCATGCCTTCGCCGACGGCCCGCGGCTTGTAGATGTGCGAGGCGCCGCCGGCGCAGACGATCACGGCCTTGCCGCGGAAGACGTAGTAGTCGCCGCTGCGGACGTTGAAGCCGACGGCACCGGCGACCCGGTTGGGCTTCGTCTTGTCCATCAGCAGATGGGTCACCATGATCCGGTTGTAGACCTCGGTGGCGGCCTTGCGCGCGGCCTCGGCGACGATCGGCTTGTAGCTCTCGCCGTGGATCATGATCTGCCACTTGCCTTCGCGCTGGTAGCGACCGGTCTCCGGGTCGCGCATGATCGGCAGGCCCCACTCCTCGAACTTGTGCACGGTGGAGTCGACGTGGCGCGCGATGTCGTAGCCCAGGTCCTCGCGGACCAGGCCCATCAGGTCGTTGCGGGCGTAGCGGACATGGTCCTCGGGCTGATTCTCGTCCCACTGCATGCCCATGTAGCAGTTGATCGCGTAGAGGCCCTGGGCGACGGCGCCGCTGCGCTCGATGTTCGCCTTCTCGACGCAGACGATCTTCAGGTCGCGGCCCCAGTAGCGGGACTCGTAGGTGGCGCCGCAGCCGGCCATGCCGCCGCCGATGACCAGGATGTCGGCATCGACGAAGACCGTCTTTCTGCGATTGAAGAGACCCACTAGACCACTCCCTGCTTGAGCTGGTCCGGCCGCAGGGCGGGCAGCCCGCCCTCGATGTTGAGGGCGTCCGGCTCGTGGGCGAGCTCCTGGGACTTGTAAGCCTCGGCGCTCGGCGCCTCGTAGTCGGCCGGGCCCTTGATCGAGCCCCAGGGCGTGGTGCGGATCGGCGAGACGAAGTTCTTCTCGTGGCCGTTGCGGAACTTGATGCGCCAGGAGATCGTGCCCTTGGCCTCCTCGCGCAGGGCGCGGACGGAATGGCCGAGGGGCGCGAAGTCGGCGTAGCCGCGCGCGTCGATCGCGTTCTGCGGGCAGGCCTTGACGCAGGAGTAGCACTCCCAGCACATGTTCGGCTCGATGTTGAGGGCCCGCCGGTAGGTCTTGTCGATGTGCATGATGTCCGAGGGACAGATGTCGACGCAGTGGCCGCAGCCATCGCAGCGGGTCATGTAGACGAAAGTCGGCATTCTCTTTCCTAGCTCCTGTCGCGCGGGGCGATGAAGGTCTGACTAGTTCTGACTAGTAGTGCCGGGGCATCCGGCGGGCGGAGCCGAAGACCTCCGGCTTGTCGGCGGGCCCCGGCAGGTTGCTCCGGGAGCCGTTGGCGTTCTCGACCCGCTTCTGGAAGGCGGCGGCCGGCTTGAAGAACATGTGCGAGAACTTCGACCAGGGCACCGAGCCGAAGAGGATCGTCGTTGCGATCAGGTAGAGGCCGAGGAAGAAGCTCGTGCCGCCGGCGCCGGTGACCTGCAGCAGGCCCCAGATCAGGCCGAAGGTGGCGCTGCCCAGGAGCGAGAGCACGAAGAGATCGGCGCGCACGATGCGGAAGGGCGGATGGCCCTCCGAGGCGACGTCGACCCGGATGAAGAACCAGAACCAGTAGCCGCCGCCGCAGACCGCCAAGGCGCCGAGGGTCCAGAGCAGAGGCCAGATCACGGGGGTCGGCGTGTCCGGGGTCGGATAGCCGAAGACCATGACCGCGGTCGAGATCACGTAGGCGAGAAAGCCGTACATCGTCAGCAGGTGGGCGATCCGCCGCTGCGGATTGCAGAACTCGGCCGAGGTCAGGACGTCCACCGCGGCGGTCTGGACCGCCAGGGAGGCCAGGGAGCCGCCGCCGACGGGCTGCGAGCCCTCCTCCCGTGCCTTGCGCCAGTTCGCGAAGAAGTAGTCGGCGCTGCGCTTGTGGAGAACGTCGAACAGCGTGCCGCCGGCCACCAGCAGTATCATGACCACGACATAGAGCTGCATGACGATGGGCGGTATGGACGCCGAGAGCTCGGCGAAGGCATTGACGGTGAACATCAAACCACCCCGAAGTGAACCGGATTCCAGAGGATCGTAGCCGCCCTGGCGGCGGCCGGAGAGAGCCTGAGCCACCCGGCCCAGGCGCTACCAGGGCCCGCGAGACGCGCGTGACTCGTCAAGACGCCTCCCCTTCTTCTCTTCTTCGTGGTGCCGCTTGCCGCGGCCCTTTTTTGTTGTCCGGGAGGAGTCTAACCGCCCCCATGGGACGGGTCTACGGATACCTCCGCCCGGCCGGCCTGGGGGGCTTCAGGGGGCGCCCTCGGTCAGGCCGCGGATCTTGGCGTGCAGCGCGTCGGGGACCTCGATGCCGCTGTCGGGCGTCCGCGCGCGGGTGCCGTGGCGCCGCGCGCCGGGCAGGCGCACGCCCTCGATGGCCAGCATGCGCTCGAAGAAGGCCTCGCTGTGGGCCTGCCAGTCCTCGCCGCCCAGGCGCGCCGGGTCCAGGGCCAGGATGAACTCGCCGCCGCGCGGCGGGCCGCCGTCCTTGTTGTCCTGCTCGGCCGCCTCGAAGCTGAAACGCTCGCCGATCAGCCCGGCCGCCAGCAGCTCGACCATCATGGCGATGCTGGCGCCCTTGTAGCCGCCGAAGGGCAGCATGACCCCGCCGTCCAGGATCGCCTGCGGGTCCGTCGTCGGCTCGCCCGCCGCGTCCAGGCCGACCCCGGGCGGCAGCTCGTGGCCTTCGCGCGCGGCGATCATCACCTCGCCGCGGGCCATGGCGGCGGAGGCCATGTCGAAGACCATCGGCGGCCCGTCGCGGCGCGGCCAGCCGAAGGCCATGGGGTTGGTGCCGAAGAAGGGCTGCTTGCCGCCGGCCGGCGGCATGGCCGGCATATAGGCCGTGCAGGCCAGGGCGCAGAGCTCGGCCGCGACAAGCGACTCGACCTCGATCCAGAGCGCCGCGAAGTGATGGACGCGCACCAGGCCGAGGGCCGCCACGCCCTGGCGCCGGGCGGCCTCGATCAGCGGCTCGCGGCCGGCCTGGAGGGCCAGGGGCGCGAAGCCGCCGCGGGCATCGACCCGGAGCATGCCGGGCGCCGCCTCGGCGACGATCGGCGAGGCCTTGCCGTCGACCTTGCCGCTGCGCAGGGCGGCGACGTAGCCGGGCAGCCGGAACAGGCCGTGGCTCGGGCAGCCGTCGCGCTCGGCCGCCATGACGGTCTCGGTGACGGCCTCGGCGTTGGCCTCGTCGCAGCCGTTGGCCAGCAGGCAATCGCGGGCCAGGGCGCGGGCCTCGTCGAGCGAGCAGCGGATCGGCATGGTCACCTACCAGGTCTTGGCCGTTGTTCGGGGCAGTCGTTCGGCTCGGATCTCGAGCGGGGCGCAGATCCGCAGCTTATACCAAAGCTCGATGAGCCGAGCTCATAGAGCTTTGGTATAAAGCAAATCGGCCCGTCCTTGCGAACAGGCCGACTGCCAAGTTGGAGCGGTGTCGACGGCTAGGCGTTCTTCGGCGTGTCGAAGACCCTAACCGGCGGCGGATCGCCTTCGAACTTCTCGACGTCACCGATCACGGTGTGACCGCAGTTCGCCTGGGCCAGCTTCGAGGTGCGGATATCGGGCGTCAGAAGGTTGATGTCGCCATAGGCGCAGGGCGTGCCGATCTCCCCGGGCTCGACGGGGTCGTACCAGCCGCCTTCGTTCACGCGGAGCACGCCCCTGCTGATGCCGTCGGTGACCACCGCGCCGGCGAGGCAGGCGCCGCGATCATTGAAGATGCGCACGACATCCCCGTCGGAAATGCCGCGCTCGGCGGCATCCTCGGTATTGATCAGGCAAGGCTCGCGTCCGGCGACGACATAGGTTTCACGGAACGAGGTGCCGTTGAGCTGGGAATGCAGCCGGCCGTTCGGGTGGCTGGTCGCAATGTGCATGGGGAACTTCGCGTTGGGACCGTCGATACGCTCCAAGGGCTCCATCCAGGTGGGATGCGGGGGGCAGTCCTCGTATCCCATCTTCTCGATGTTGCGGGAGTAGATCTCGATCAGCCCGCTGGGCGTGCCGAGCGGCTCGAGCAGGGGATCCTCCCTGAAGTCCGCGTGGCGCACGAAGCTCTTGCCTTCTTCGGTCACCGGGTACTCGACGTAGCCCTGCTCCCAGAAGGTCTCGAAGTCCGGCATGTCGATGCCGAAGGAGTCGCCCTGGTCCTGAGCGCCCTTGTAGAACTGCCGCACCCAGGCCATCTCGTCCTTGCCTTCGTCGAAGAACTCGCGCGAGCCGAGTCGCTCAGAGAGGTCGACGAAGATGTCGAAATCCGAGCGGGATTCGTACATCGGCTCGACGATCTTGCGCATGCCGATGATCGCCTTGAGCGAATAGTCGCCGTACATTTCGACGTCGTTGCGCTCGTAGGTCGTCGTGACGGGCAGCACGATGTCGGCGTGGCGCGCGGTCGGTGTCCATTGGAAGTCATGGACGATGAAGGTCTCGACCTTCTGCCAAGCCTTGAGCATGCGATTGCGGTCCTGGTGGTGGACGAAGGGATTGCCGCCGGCCCAGTAGATCAGCTTGACGTCCGGGAAGGTCTGTCGCTTGCCGTTGAAGTCGAACTCCTCGCCCGGCCTCTCGAGCATTTCGACGATGCGGGCGACCGGGATCAGGGCCGCCGCCTGGGACAGGGCCGAGGCCGCGCCACGCTTGATCTGCACGCCGCCGTCGCTGATGCCGGACAGGACCGGGCCCTTGGCCGAGGGCGAGCCGCCGCTCGAGTAGTGGTAGCTGAGGCCGAAGCCGCCTCCGGGCAACCCGATCTGGCCGAGCATCGACGCCAGGGTGACGATCATCCAGTGGGCCTGCTCGCCGTGGTGCTGACGCTGCATCGACCAGCCGCTCGAGAGCATCGTGCGGTTGGCGGCGAAGTCTCGGGCGAGCTGGCGGATGACGTCCGCATCGATGCCGCAGATCCCGGAGGCCCAATCGGCGTCCTTGGCTTGCCCGTCGGTCTCGCCCAGCAGGTAGGGCAGGAACTTGTCGAAGCCAGTGGTGTAGTTGTCGAGGAACTCCTGGTCGGACAGGTCCTCGCTGTGAAGCGTATGGGCGATCCCCAGCATCATCGCGACGTCGGTCTGCGGCTTGGGAGCGATCCACTCGGCATCGAAGTACTCGCAGGTGTTCGAGCGAACGGGATCGATGCAGATGACGCGCTTGCCGGTCTCCTTGAAGGCGGCCATGCCCTCGTAGCCGCCATGGTCCGGGATCACCCAGCCGACTTGGTTCGTGACCATGGGGTCGGCGCCCCAGACCACGAAGATGTCGGTGTTCTCGACCACGACGGGCCAGGCGGTCTGCTGCTCGTAGACTTCGAGCGAGCCCATCACATGGGGCATGATCACCTGGGACGAGCCGGTGGAATAGTCGCCGATATGGCTCACGAAACCGCCCGTGCCGTTGAGGAACCGGCGTACGAGGGTCCGCGAGCTGTGCAGCTTGCCGACGCTCTTCCAGCCGTAGGATCCGCCGAAGATGCCGAGCGGACCTGTCTCGTCCTGGACACGCTTGATTTCCTTGGCGACGAGCTCCAAGGCCTGATCCCAGCTAACGCGGACGAAGTCGTCCCGGCCGCGGGTCTCCGGCGAAGCGCCCGGTCCGCCTTCGAGGTAGGCCCGGCGCACCATGGGATACTTGATCCGGGTCGGCGAATAGACGCTGTCCATCACACCCTCGAGCATCGCCGAGGGATGGGCGTCCTTCTCCCAGCCGCGGACGGCGGTCCAGCGACCATCGGTTACCGTGGCGCGAAAGGCCCCCCAGTGCGAACCGGAAAGCAGCTCGCCGCTTTCGGCGGCTGCCGCCGAGCCTGCGCTCAACACCGATGGTCCGAAGATGGCGCCGAGGCTCGCCGCCGCGGTGGTCTCCAAAAAGCTCCTCCGGGTGATACCGGAGCTTGCTCCTCTAACAGTTTTATCGGGCATCTAGTCCTCCTAGACTTCAGGGGCCGGACCGGACGTCAAGCGGTCCAGGTCGTCCGAGACGAAGCTTGCCGCCGCCTCGGCTGCGGCGACGTAGAAACCGGTGCGATCGCCCCGCGCGCAGGCTGCGGCGAAGTTGGGCAGCCAAGAGCCGAGTCGATCCTTCAGAAAGCGCGACTGGCGCTCGCGTGAGCAGTCCGATTCGATCAAGGCCGCCGCCACGGCCATCTCGACGGCGATGTGATCGGCCGGCTCGCGGAAGTCGCCTTCCACACTCAGGTCGAGCGAAGCGAGCTCCCGTGCCATCAGCGCCGTGGCTTCCTGGCAGGTCCTGCCGCTTTGGCTCGCGTAGACGCTTTCGTAGGGAGGCGCGCTTCGCGGTCCGCCAGCGCCGAGGAAGAGAAAGCAGAAGGCGCCGCTCAGGTCGCGCTCCGCGGCCCAAGGGTTTTCGCCCATGGCCTTGAAGCGACTGAACAGAGGCCGCAGCGCGGCATGTTCAGCGAGCGGCGCGGCGGCTCCCTCGGCGGCGCGTGCCAGCTCCGCGATCTTCTCCGCCCGCAACTCGCGGGCAAAGAGGTCCGAGAAGAGTCGGTAGACGGCAGCCCGCTCGGCCTTGTGCCAAAGCGGAGCGGGAAGGGGCTTTTCGTCAACTAGCATCGTCAGGCTCCTCGCCGCCATGGCCCTTGGTGTCGCTGGCGTGTAGCTGCAGGTACTTCTGGAGGAATCGGTATTCCCGCTTGTCGAGCGATATGAAGCGGCTCATGGCCTTCATGTTGCCGATCCACTGGTTGGCCAGGTAGTGGTCGGGTTCCGGTTTGCCGTGACAGGTCGCACAGGCGGCCGTGTACATCTCGGCGGCGTAGTCCCACAGCCTTTCCCGTGCTTCGATCAAGCTATCGGCGCCGACCCAGCCGTCGATGCTGACCGGGAGCCAGGTAAGCTCGGTCTCGGGATCGACGATCGGATCGCCCACGGCGACCTGCTCGACGGCGGGCGGCGACAGGGTTGCCGTGAAGATCCGCTGACCCATGAGCTCATAGATCACGCGGTCCGCACCCTCCTGCCGCCACCCCTTGATGCGGACATGCAGGGCGTCGCCATCGCGGTCGAGCACGTCCAGCTCAGTGGCAGAGAGGACCAGGCCGGCGCCGCGCGCCTCGCCGACCCGCTCCTTGTCGAGAAAGAACGGGACTTCGGTGATGGCGTAGAGGCGCTGCGCCTCGGCGCCCTGGTCGTCAGCCAGCGCTTGAAGCTCCTCGAACATGGCCTTGTAGCCGCTCGACAGGTCGGGAAGCTTGTGGGCGACACCCTTGTGGCAGGTGATGCAGGTCTCGCCCTCTTTCATGGCGACCTGCATGCGCTTGGCGCCCTCGGCGGACTGTTTGTGGAAGTCCATCGACTCGTAGGCATGGCAATTCCGGCACTCGCGCGAGTCGCTGGCCTCCATGCTGGCCCAGACTCGCTTGGCCATGGCGGCCCGGCGCTCTTCGAAGAGCGCCGGCGTCTCGACCTTGCCCACGAGGTGATAGTAGAGGTCGGCCGTGGCCCGGATCTTGGCGATCACCATCGGTCCCCACTCACGGGGGACGTGACAGTCCGTACAGACGGCGCGGACGCCCGACGGATTGTTGTAGTGGGTGGTCTGTTTGTACTCTTGATAGACGTTGTCTCGCATCTCGTGACAGGAGATGCAGAAGGCTAGGTTGTTCGTCGATTCCATGGCGGTGTGGAAACCGCCCCAGAAGATCACGCCGCCGATTCCGCCGACGACGAGCAGCGGGCCGATGCCCCAGGCGGCGCTTGGGCGCCAAAACCACTGCCAGGCTTTCTTCAGCACCATCGATCCCGACCCCGCAAGCGAACGCTTGGCCAACGACGGCGGCTTATTCTTCAGCCCTCCAGTCGTAGTGTTGTCTGTACTGATGCACGCAAATCGTCTTCTGCGCTTTGACTCAAATCAGAATGTAAAAACTTTTCTATTGTCCGGATTCAACTTGAGGAAATACGCCGTTGAGACAATAATCTCCCGTGGCGCCGTTTGGCGCAGTCGCGACGGGCCGGAACCGGGACAACAGTCTCCATGACCGGCGAACGCTGCTTGCGCCGGTTGACCTGTGCCCTGTTCGGCTGACGTCGTTGAGGATCGGGGCAACGCTGCGGCGGCGAGGTCCGGTTTAGGACCCGGCCCGCGCGCTCGGCGTCGATCGCGTTGCGGCCGAGGCTACAGCGATCGTGCCCACCCAAAGGGGGTTGCTACGACCCTCGATGTACTTTCTGGCTCGTGTTCCCTGCGGCCCCGGCGGCCCCGGCGGCCCCGGCGATCCCGGCTGCGCGCTACGCTCCGGTCGTGGTCGCAACGAGCCACTGACTTGGTCAGATCATCTCCGTGCTCCTTCGAGCCTGTTGTGCCATATAACAGCACATATGTGCTATTATATGATATAGGAATGACCATAATTTTCTTCAAGGTATTGGCGGAGCCCGCGGTCGATTCCGCGCCGGAATCCACGCCGGACTCCACTGGGGCCCGGGCGCGAGTCTCGGACAGGGAGGAGCCGCGTGGCAGCGCCGGTGACGCTCCCTCTCGGATGCCGTGATCTGCCTTCAGTCGGGGCCGCTTTGCTGCCCCGGCGTGGGCCTGCGGCTCAGAGCTCGAGCAGGCCGGAGTCGTAGCCGAGACGGCCCTTGGGCACGGCGTTGAAGGCGATGCTGACCCGCTCGACCTCGCTCTGGTGGGTCTCCACCAGGTGCGACAGCCGGGAGGGGAAGATCAGCATCTGGCCTTCCGTCACGTCGAAGGGGTGCTGGGCCGAGTTCTGCGGCGTGTAGCGCTTGTAGGCCGGGATCATGATGTGCGCCTGGGGCGGGGGTCTTCGAAGACGATCCGCGCCGCGCCGTCGGGGATGCGCACGCAGTAGACGCCGCTCAGCAGGTTGTTCGGGTGGGTATGGTGATGGTGGCTGGCACCGGGTGGTGCCACGTTGGCCCAGCAGTTGGTGATCGTCAGCCCTTGGCGCTCGATCTCCAGGTAGTCCATGACCCCCTTGAAGCCGGCCACGATGGCGTTGGTCAGGCCCTGGAAGGCGGGCATGGTGTGCAGGTCCATCGGGCTTTGCCAGAAGCCCAGCTTGTTGTTGCGCGGCGCCGTCGTCGCGCGCAGCTTCCTCAGGGCCTGCATGAGCTGCTCGTTCAGCCGCGCCGCGTCCTGGACCTCGTGGCGCCAGACGCAGGTCGGAAAGAGCTGAAAGACCTCGGCATTGCGGAACATGTCGACCCTTGCCCCCTCGCACCCCCTCGCGGGGCGCTAGACTATGAGACGGGCCGGTTAACCCTCGTCGGGCGGCCTGGGCACGAAGGGGTTGTGCCAGGGCTCGTCCGGCCGCTCGAGGCGGTTCAGGGCCTCGACCGACTTGTCGCAGAAGCTCTTGAGATAGTCGGCGCAGAGCGTCGCGAAATGGCGGGCGGCCTCGAAGGTGGCGAAGTCGTACTCGCCGTCCAGACAGCCGTTGGCGCGGTTGTTCTGGGCGAGCTGGGTCGAGACCTTGAGCGGGTCGTCGTCGTCGCAGTGCGCCTCGGCGGGCTCGATCGGGCGGATCTCGGCGACCAGGTTCCGCCGGACGACGACTCGGTAGAAGGTCTGGCCGAAGGCCGCCATGGTCAGAAGAGGTTCGACTTGGTGTTCTCGGGCGTGTAGCCGCGGCAGCTTCCGAAGCAATAGGGCTTGTTGTCGGACTTCTTGCAGCCGCACATGTGGAACTCGCCGGAGATCGGGGCTTCGAACTCGATAGGCTCGTAGTCCGTGCCTTCGTGGGCATCGTCGCACCAGGGCTGGATGGCGGAGAGGCCGCAACTGCACCAGCGGTAGCGCCGGCCGGCCTCGACCTGGACGATGTAGGGGCCTTCGCGCGGCGAGATTGGCAGGCCGTCGCCGGCTGCGCCGCCGCCGCTTCCCGTCTTGTCGTCGCTCATCGCCGGGCCAGGCCTTGCTCGTCCAGCCAGGCTTCCAGCTTCGGGAAGGGGTCGCTGGCATGGGGCAGGTTGATCGCCGCGACGAAGTACTCCTGGAAGTCCGCGGCGATGGCGGTCTCGACCTTCTCGACGGTGCGGGCCACGCGGTCGATCTCCTGGCGCGCGGCGCGCGACAGCAGGGCGATGCGCGCGCCGGTGCCGGCGGCATTGCCGGCCGAGGCCACCTTGGCGAGGTCGCAGTCGGGAATCAATCCGATGGCCATGGCGTAGCCGACGTCGATGTGGCTGCCGAAGGCGCCGGCCAGGTAGACCCGGTCGACGTGGCTGGTGCCCATGCGGTCCATCAGCAGCCTGGTGCCGGAGTAGCAGGCCGACTTGGCGAGCTGGATCGCCCGGATGTCGCTCGGCGTGACCCGGATCACCCGGTCGCCGGACTGGTGCAGGATGTATTCGAAGTTCCGGCCCTTGGGGATGAAGTTCGGGTGGCCCTCGAC
The DNA here is from genome assembly GCA_028280455.1 of Kiloniellales bacterium. Taxonomy (GTDB): domain Bacteria; phylum Pseudomonadota; class Alphaproteobacteria; order Kiloniellales; family JAKSDN01; genus JANQLT01. Next base: position 14,919 of record JANQLT010000021.1, on the reverse strand, counting down.
CTCGCGGCCTTTGGCCTGCATGCGGCCGGAGGGGGCGACGATGCCCGAAAGATAGAGCTCGGCGACCGCCTCGATGATGCCCGAGCCGCAGATACCGGTGACGCCGGCCTCGCCGATGGCCTCCTCGAAACCGGGCTCGTCCGACCAAAGCTCGACGCCGATTACCCGGAAGCGCGGCTTCAGCGTCTCGCGGTCGATACGGACCCGCTCGATGGCGCCGGGCGCGGCGCGCTGGCCGCAGGTGATCTGCGCGCCCTCGAAGGCGGGGCCGGTCGGGCTGGAACAGGCGATCAGCCGGTCGCGGTGGCCGAGCACGATCTCGGCGTTGGTGCCGACGTCGATCACCAGGGTCATCTCTTCCGAGGCGTGCGGCGCCTGGGCCAGGATCACGCCGGCCGTGTCGGCGCCGACGTGGCCGGCGATGCAGGGCAGGAAGAAGGCGGTGCCGCCCTCGTTGACCGGCAGCCCGAGGTCGCGCGCCGGCACGCTGAGGCCGACGTCGAGGACCAGCGGGAAGGGCTCGACGCCGAGCTGGGTCGGGTCGATGCCGAGCACCAGGTGGTGCATGGTCGGGTTGCCGACCAGGGTCAGCTCGAGGATGTCCTCGGCCGCGATCTCGCTCTGGCGGCAAAGCTCGCGGACCAGCTCGGCCAGCGCGTCGCGCACCGCGGCGGTCAGCTCGGGGGCCGAGTCCTCGTTCTGCTGCAGGTAGGAGATCCGGCTCATCAGGTCTTCGCCGAAGCGGATCTGCGGGTTCATCAGGCCGGCGCTGGCCAGAACCTCGCCGCTGTCCAGCGCACAGAGATGGCCGGCGACGGTGGTGGTGCCGACGTCGATGGCGATACCGTAGATCCGCTCCTTGAAGCCTGGCCAGATCGCCACGGCCTCGCACTCCTCGCGCACGGCGACCGTCGCCTTGAACTCGCCGCCGTAGACCTCGCCGGCCCGCAAGGACGGCGAGAGGCCGGCGAGGAACGGCAGGCTCCAGGACAGGCCGGCGACGCCCCACTCGCTCTCGAGCTGCGCGGCGATGCGATCGAGATCGCTGCGCTGGTCCTCCATGCTCGGCTTCGGCAGCTCGACGTAGTAGAGCTTGGTGACCGGGTCGATCTCGAGATTGCGGATCTCGTCGGCGCTCTTGCGCACCACTTGGCGGTGGATCTGGCTCTCGACCGGCACGTCGACCACGACGTCGCCGCGGAGCTGCGCTTGGCAGCCGAGCCGGCGGCCGTCCTTGAGCCCCTTGATGCGCTTGTAGCGTTCCTCGGTCTCGCCGGGCTCGGTCAGGTTCTCGGCGACGGAGGAGATCTGCAGCTTGGCGAACTCGCCGACGCTGAGCAGGACCTGGCAGCGCCCGCAGACCGCGCGGCCGCCGCAGACCGAGTCGAGATCGACGCCCAGCTCGCGCGCCGCTTCCAGCAGATTGGTGCCGAGGGGAAAATCTCCCCGCCGGCCCGACGGCATGAAGACGACGCGCGCGGTCTCGGTCTCGCGTTCCTGCTCGAAGGCTTCCGACAAGGCCGGCTCTAGCTCCCAGGCTCCCCGAAGACGAGCATCATCTTAGATCGCTTCCGGGGGCTTCGGCATGCACGAGGTGCATGCCCCCGGCCCATGGCGCTGTTGGAGCGTATTCCGCGCGAGCGGAAAACGCTCTAGCCGTGTCGTCGCATGTTTTGCTGGCTCCAGCTCTTCCGGATCTCCTCGATCAGGAAATCCCGGATCGCGTCGATGCGGCGCGAGGGGCGCAGCTCCTCGGGAAAGACGAAGTAGACCGGGATGCTGGGCCCTTCGATCTCCGGAAAGAGCTCGACCAGCTCTTCGGAGCGCTCGCTCATGTAGAAGGGCAGGGCGGCGATGCCCATGCCGCTCTCCACCGCCCGGTAGATGCCGTAGATGGAGTTGACCCGCAGCGCCGGCTTGCGCATCTCGCCGGCCGGCATGCCCTCGGTCAGCAGCCAGTTGATTCGCTCGACGGGCGGCGCCCAGGCGTCGTCGCCGTAGACGATCAGCTCGTGGTCGGCGAGCGCGTCGATCGTCTCGGGCTTGCCGTGCTGCTCGAAGTAGGTCTTCGAGCCGTAGATCTTGTAGGAGAAGGCGGCGATGTAGCGCTTGACCAGGTTCAAGTCGGTCGGCGGCTGGAAGCGAATGGCGCAATCGGCGTCGCGCCGCAACAGGTCCAGCTCGACGTTGTCGGCGAGCAGCAGCGAGACCTGGATGTCGGGGTAGAGGGAGTGGAAGCGGTTGATGCGCGAGGTCAGCCAGGCGGAGCCGAAGCCGACGGTGGTGGTGACCCGCAACGGCCCGACCGGCTTGGCGCGCAGCTCGTTGAGGCGGGCCAGGCCGAGGTCGAGATGCTTCGACATCTCCGTGACGGTCTTCAGGAAGTACTCGCCCGCCTCGGTCAGCACCAGGCCGCGGCCGCTGCGGATGAAGAGCGGGTTGCCGAGCTCCTTCTCCAGGCCGGCGATCTGGCGGCTGACCGCCGACTGGGTCAGGCCGAGCTCAAGCCCAGCCTTGGTGAAGCTGCCGACCTCGGTCACGATCCGGAAGGTGCGCAGGCGATTCCAGTCCACCCTACTCGCCCCCTTGCTTCCAGACGGCCAGGCCTTGCGCCTCGTCGTCTCGGGTGCGGATGCCGACGGCCGGCCCGCCGGCCAGCCGGAACCATCGTCCGACGTCGGCCTCCAGTCCGGGCCAAGCCTCGAAGGCGCCGGCATGTGAATCGCAGGGCGCCCCGGTGTTCAGGTAGACCGCGACGACGGAGTCGTCGAGCAGGCTCGGCGACAGGCTCCAAGGAGCGGAGTCGCTGCCAAGCTCGTGCGCCAGAACGTCACGCAATTTAGGCACGGGTCGCCCTGTTCCCTCGATCCTCTGGTCCCAAGCGGGCCCGAGGATTCTCTCCTTGGTCCGTCCTTCTTAGCCTCAGCCCCGCGTCGGGACTTTGCAAGGTAATTACATACTCGCTGTGGGGGGATTTGAGCCGGTCGGCGACTTGCTCAATCGCGCGGGGCGCGCAGGAAGTGTCCACTGATGGCGCGGGCCTTCTTGGCCGCCAGCAGGCCGCTTTGGGAGTTGAACAGCCGGCCGATCGGCGTTGCGCAGAAGTGAACCATGCGGTGGAAGGGGATGTAGGCGATGAAGGCGCAGGCCGCCAGCGCGTGGACGATCCAGAGCACCTCGTGCACCACCAGGGAGCCGCTGCCGAAGAGCAGGGAGAAGGCCAGGCCGACGAAGGCCACGGCCTCGCCCGGCGCGCCGGACTCCAAAGCCATGCGGGCGCCTTCCACCAGGAAGCCGCTCACCGTCACGAAGAGCAGGAACCAGACCGTCGGCGTGTCGGCGTACTTGCGCTCGACGCCGTCGCCGGCCGAGGCCCGGAACAGCAGGGCCAGGCCGCAGCCGATCAGGACCATCAGGCCAGTCAGGTCGAAGGCGAAATCGAAGGCCAGGCGGATCGGGTGGCCCGGCTCGTGCCAGAGCTCGGTCCAGCCGAAGGCCGGAAAGGCCTCGCGGAAGGCGACCGCGGTCAGCTCGACGACGAACATCAGGCCGAAGCCCCAGAACATGAGCTGGTGGCGCAGCCAGCGGAAGCGGCTGACGCCGAACAGCGTGCGGTGCAGGATCACCTCGTCGACCAGCGTCCGGCGCAGCGCGCCCTGGTCGAGCGCCTCGCGCGAGAAGAGATCGCCGAAGCGCTTTGCCGTGGGCAGGTTGCGCTGCACGACGACGCGCCAGATGCCGATGTCCAAGGCGACGATCGCCGCCAGGGCGGCCGGCCCGAAGATGATGTACTTCCAGTCTATCCGGCCGGCGAGGGCCTCGTAGACGTAGTAGCCGGAGAGCGCCGCCACGGCGAGGACGTAGGTCCAGGCGCCCAGCCAGAAGGCGACGACGTAGGCCCGGCGCAGCGAGTCGCTGTCGAAGGCTCTGGTCAGGCCGAAGATCGCCAGGAGGCCGCAGCCGGCGAGGATCATGAAGGTGGCGATCATGAAGAGGCCGTAGCCGACGGCGGCGTGGGAGACGCCGACCAGGCCGAGAAGGAGCAGCAGAGCAGCGACCGCGAGGAGGGCCTTGGTCCGGGGTTGCTTGACGGTGAACCCGGCCGCTTCCGGCGCCATCGCTTGCTCGGTCATGTTATCCCGCTCCAGCCGCTGCCGCCGCTTCGGCTTTCGCCTCTTCGCGCTCGCGGTCGATGTCCAGCATGGCGGCGTGCAGCTCCGGGGCGCCGCCCTTGAGGTTGGAGAGCCTGGTGACGCAGGCCTTGGCCTTGTCGACGGCGATCAGGGCGTCGGCGCCGTAGGCGTCGGCGCCGATCTTGTCGCACCAGGCCTGGCTGATCGGCGCGCCGCCGACGAAGACCTTGAGCTCCTCGCGCAGGCCTTCGGCGGTGATGACCTTCAGGGTCTCCCACTGCATGTTCATCGTCGTGGTCAGCAGCGCCGAGAAGCCGACGATCTGCGGCTTGTGCTCGCGGATCGCCTCGATGAACTTCTCCGGCGGGACCGTGACGCCGAGGTCGTGCACGGTGAAGCCGGCCGCTTCGAGCATCATCGCGACGATCTTCTTGCCGATGTCGTGCAGGTCGCCCTGCACGGTGCCGACAACGACGGTGCCCACCTCCTCGCTCTTCTCGGCGATGATCAGCGGCTTGAGGACGGCCAGTGCCTCGTGCATGCACTTGGCCGACATCATCACTTCCGGTAGGAAGTACTCGTCCATCTTGAAGCGCCGCCCGACCTCGGCGATGCCCGTCGCCATGGGCCCGGCGATCAAGGTGCGCGCCGTGACTGTCGCTTTCAGCGCCTCGTTGATGAAGCCGACGGTGTCGCCGTGCTCGCCGTCGATGATGTTCCATTCGAGAAGGTGGAACAGCTCCTTGATCTCCGCCGGTGCATCGTTCCAGCGGTCGGTCTCCATCGAGTCCTCGAAGTCGTATTGCAGGTCTTCGAGGTCGAAGTCCTTCTCGGTTTCGATCTGCAGGGGCATTCTGGACTCCGCTCTTAGGCCGTAGGCTTCGGCTTGCGCCGCTTCTTCTTCTTCGCCGGGTTCGGATCCCAAGGCTCGTATCCCTCGCCCGTGTCCGCGCCCTCGGGCGGCTCTTCGGGCAGCGGGTAGGTGCCGTAGGAGCGCGCCTCATCGATCATCGCCAAGGTGTTCTCGACCGGCACGTCATGCTCCAGTCGGTGCGAGGAGCTCAGCAGGAAGCCGCCGCCGTGGCCCATCTCCCAGATGCGCTGGCGGACCTCCTTGCGCACGTCTTCGGTGGTACCCCAAGGCAGGGTCTCCTGCACGTCGATGCCGCCATAGAAGAACATCTCCCGGCCGAGCTGGCGCTTCTTGGCGGAGGGGTTGGAGTGGCGTGCCACCTTGGGCGGAAGACTGTCGTAGCCGTCTACGCCGCAGCTCAGCAGGCCTCGCATGAACTGCTCGGGAATGGCGCCACAGCTATGGAACTGGATCTTGCCCTCGGGGTTCTTCCCCAAATAGTACTTCTTGGTTTCCTGAACCGCGCGATTGTAGTGCGGCACCAGTTGGCGGTCGAACATGTCGAGCGACAGGAAGGCCGTTTTCTCGGAAGCCAGATCCTCCGGGCTCATCCGCAGCCAGTCGATGTACTCGCCACACTGACTGAGAAACGCCTTGTTGAACTCGATCTCGAGGTCGGTGAGCCTGACCAGCATGGCCTCGAGGAACTCGGGGCTCTCGATGAAGTCCGAGAAGATCTTGGCGTAGCCGACCATGTATTTGGCCTGCTCGAAGAGCCCGCCGCGGCCGCCCTGGCCCATCAGCGCGAAGGGCGTCTCCTCTTTGATGTATTTGCAATACTCGCGCAGCGACATGCCGGGCACCGGCGAGTCCTGCCAGCCGGCCTCGTCCCAGGGATCGGGCCAGGGGAATTCCTCGAGGATCTTCAGGCCCTCTTCGATCGGCGCGCTGGTCGCCTCGAACAGGGGATAGCCGATCATCTCGTAGTAGCCGCCGTTCTCGTGCGGCGTCCATTTGCGCACCACGCCCCACTCGTCGACGTTGATCTCGGCGTCGTCGGGCGGCGTCGGCACCTGGATCGGCACCGGGATCTCGTCGAGGCCAAGCTCGCGGAAGCCGGGCGAGCCGCCGGGCGGTCCGATCGAGACGCGCAGGAAGTCGACGTCGAGCTTCTCCGCGAGATCGAACTCGAAGGCCACGTCCGTGGTCCAGGTGGTCGAGCCGGTGCGGTAGTTGCGCGGGTTCTCGTTGAAGCCCATGCCGAGGCCTTGGCGCAGGTTCTGGTAACCCTCCACCGTGCCCCATAGCCCGACCGGCACCTTGTCCGGCTCGCGCAGGGCGAGGGCGTCGAGTGTGCGTTGGCGCTGAGGCGGAACGGCCCGCCCGATGACCGCGGTCATGCTGGCCTCCTTGCGATGGTCGCCATCTGATATATCGGGGCCCGGTTCATCCGGTACAGTATAGCCCCGCTTTTCGCGCTAGGCGCAGGGCAGGTGCATGCGCCGAACGCATACAGGGGGCGCGGGACCGGAGGGCCAATGTCCAAGCCCTCCGGTCCGCGCCGGAACGCTAGATCACATCCAAGGCGGCGAGAACTCTTCGAACTTGCCGCCCTTGTAAACCACGAAGGACATGTCCTTCACGATGAAGTGCTCGGGCGCGTTGCCCTCGCCGATGGTGACGTTTGGCACCACGCTTTCGGTCCAGTTGTCGATGCCTTCGAGGGTCTCGACCAGACGCTCGCGCGTGATGGCGCCGCTGTCCATCCGACGCAGAGCCTCGGTGAAGACCTGCGCGCCCGCGAAGCCCCAGAGGTGGATCGCGTCGGGCTGCTCCTCGGGGTAGTACTTCGCCAGGATCGACTTGGCTTCCTGGATCTGCGGTGCCGGGGAGTCGAAGTCGCGGAAGATGGTCGCGAAGTAGACGCCCTCGACGGCGGCTTCACCGGCCAGCTCCGGCACCTTCGGGCTCTTGCCGAAGAAGACGTTGACCACCGGCACGTCCCAACCGAGCTTGGCGCGCTCGGTGTAGAACTTGGCTGCCGGCTCCGGCGCACAGGAGCAGATCACGGCCTGGGCCCCGGACTCCTTCATCTTGATGACCTGGGAGGAGACGTCGACCTCCTTCGGCTCGTAGCCTTCCTGGGCCACCACTTCGACGCCATGGTCGCCGAGCACCGACTCGATGCCGGCGATGTGCGTCTTGCCCGAGGGGTCGTTCTGGTAGAGCACGGCGACCTTGGCGGCGCCGAAGACCTCCTTGGCGAAACGCACGAGCTGCTGGCCTTCCGTGTAGTAGCTCGGATAGAGCGGGAAGACCCACTGGCTGGCGATGGTCAGGTTCTTCTCGGCACCGGTTCCGGCACCGATCAGCGGCACGCTCTGATCGACGATGTACTCGATCACGGCCGAGGTCGGCGCCGAGCCGAGCGGTGCCACGATCGCGAAGCACTCGTCGCGCTCGACGAAGCGCTTGACGATGTTCTTCGTGCGGGCCGGCTCGTATTTGTCGTCGACCATCTTGTAGTCGATCATGCGACCGTTGACGCCGCCGTTCTCGTTGACGTGCTTGAACCAGGCATCCGCGCCCTTGCCCATGCGGAAGTAGCTCGAGACCTTGCCGGTCATGGGCTGATAGGAGCAGATGAGAACCGAATCATCGGAAATGCCGGGGCCGTCCGCTGCTTGCGCGGGCGCGCCCAGGACGCCTATAGCGGCGACCGCCGCCAAGGACATCAAGGCTCTACGACCAAACTTCATGCTTTCCTCCCTAGTTGTTGCGCGTTGCCGCGCCGTCTTGATTCCACTCGAACGTGGCCGTTGTCGGGCGTCTTACTGGGCGACGCCCATGTAGCTCTCGAGCACTTTCGCGTCGTTGCGCAGTTCCGCCGAGGGTCCGGAGACCATGACCTGGCCCAGTTGCATGACATAGCCGAACTGCGAAACCTTGAGCGCCATCGTCACGTTCTGCTCGACGACCAAGAGGGCCAGTCCCCACTCCTGATTGAGCTTCAGGAGCGTTTCGAAGATGTCCTTGACCAGAAGCGGCGCGAGCCCGAGGGAAGGCTCGTCGAGCAGCAGCAGGGTCGGCCGGGCCATGAGGCCGCGGCCGATCGCCAGCATCTGCTGCTCGCCGCCGGAGAGCGAGCCGCCGAGCTGCTTGGAGCGCTCCTTGAGCCGCGGGAAGAGCTCGAAGACGCGCTCTTCGTCGCTGCGGATCTGGCCGCGATCGCTGCGCGTATAGGCGCCCATCATGAGGTTCTCGGAGACCGAGAGGTCCTTGAAGATCCGCCGGCCCTCGGGCACCTGGGCGATGCCGGCGCGGGTGATCCAGTTCGGCGAGCGGTTGAGGATCTTGTCGCCCTTCCACTCGATCGTGCCGCCCCGCGGCTTGACCACGCCCGAGATGCACTTGAGCGTCGTCGACTTGCCGGCGCCGTTGGCGCCGAGCAGCGTGACGATGCCGCCCTCCGGCACCTCGATGGAGATGCCGCGCAGGGCCGTGACCGGTCCGTAGTTGGCCTCCAGGCCGTCTATCTTGAGCAGGCTCATGCCTGGTCCTCTTCGTCGCCCAGGTAGGCCGCGATCACGTCGGGGTTCTTGCGCACCTCCTCGGGCGTGCCCTCGGCCAGGTTGGCGCCGAAGTTGATGACGTAGATGTAGTCGCAGACCTGCATCACCATGCTCATGTCGTGCTCGACCAGCAGCACGGAGACGCCCATCTGGCGATTGACCTTGAACACGAGGTCCTTGAGCTCGGCCGTCTCCTCGTCGTTGCAGCCGGCGACGGGCTCGTCGAGTAGCAGGATCGAGGGCTTGGAGGCGAGCGCCCGGGCCAGCTCGACCCGCTTCTGATAGCCGTAGGGCAGGGTGCCGACGATGCTCTCCAGCTCGGGCACCAGGTGCAGCATGTCGGCGATCTCGAGCGCCCGGTCCTCGGCCTCCTTCTCGCGCTTGCGCGCGCCCGGCAGCCAGAACATCGCCGAGAAGGGGTCGCCCATCAGATTGTGGGCGCCCGTCATGATGTTCTTCATGGTCGTCTGGTTGCCGAACAGATTGATGTTTTGGAAGGTCCGCGACAGGCCCATGTGCACCATGTGATGGGGCCGGGAGTTGTCGATTTGCCGGCCCTCGTAGTAGATGTGGCCGGAATCGAATTCCTGGAAGCGCGTCAGCACGTTGAACAGGGTCGTCTTGCCGGCGCCGTTGGGGCCGATCAGGCCGATGATCTTGCCGCGCGGCACGGTCAGACTCAGGTTGTCGCAGGCCACGACGCCGCCGAAGCTGACCCGGATGTTCTCGCAGCGCAGATGCTCGCTGCCGGGGCTTTGCGCGGCGTCAGTCAACTTTCGCGCCTCCGGCTTCCATCAGCTTGCGCCGGCGGTAGTTCTGGATCGGGCGAAACATCACCTCGCCGACGCCCTGCTGTGCGAAGCGCAGCACCAGGATCAGGACGACGCCCTTCATGATGAAGGCGAAGTCGGCCAGCTCCTCGAGGAAGAAGGGCAGCATTACGACGAAGATGCCGCCGAGGTAGGGACCGAAGAGCAGCGCCGGCCCGCCGACCACGACCGCCATCAGGATGTCCACCGAGAACCAGATGTCGGCAAAGACCTCGGCGGAGACGTAGTTGACGATGTGGGCGTTCAGCGCCCCTGCGCTGCCCGTGATGCCGGCGCTGATCGAGAAGGCCAGCGTCCGGTAGAGCAGGCGATTGACGCCGCTCGACATCGCCGCGTTCTCGGAATCCCGCAGGGCCATGAAAGCGCGGCCTGTGCCCGAGTTGACGATGCAGTAGACGAAGAGCGTCATCACGGCGAGCGTTACGATGGAGACGTAGTAGAAGCCGAAATCGCCGATCTCCATGCCGAGCACGACGTTGTCGTCCAGCAGGATGCCGTCGCGGCCTTCGAAGATCGGCACGTTGTTGACGACAGTGCCGACGAAGAAGGCGAAACCGAGCGTGCCGATCGCCATGAACGCGCCGGACAATCGTAGAAACACCAGGGCTAGGAGCGCGCCGAAGAAGGCCGACACCAAAGTGGCGGCGATGATGCCGACCACCAGGTCGACGGCGTAGTACTTGGTCAGCAGGGCGGAGGTATAGGCGCCGATCGCCAGGAAGCCGCCGTGGCCGACGGAGACCAGGCCGGTGTAGCCGACCAGGATCGAGATGCCGAGGGCCGCGATGATGAAGATGATCGCCAGCGAGGCCTGCGAGAGCATCCAGCCTTTGACGAAAGGCAGTTGCGGGACCAGGACCAGCGCGGCGAAGACGATCAAGGTCGCCGTGACGTCTTGGCGAAGGAAGCGGCGCTTGCAGGCGTTGACCGCGTTCAGGCGGTCGCGGGCCGAGTCGTCCTGCTGAAAGAGCCCGTTGGTCTGCGTGATCTGAGCCATGCGTCAGCGCCTCAGATCTCGCGGCGCTTTTGGATGCCGATCAGACCTTGCGGCCGGAACGCCAGGAGCACGACGATCATGACGAAGGCCGTGGCCGTCTTGACGTGCGAGCCGATGTATCCGCCGGCAAGGTTCTCGGCGACGCCGATCAGCAGCGCGCCTATCACCGCGCCTTGGATCGAGTAGAGCCCGCCGAAGACCGCGGCCACGTAGCCCTTGACCAGAACCTCGTCCATCATCTCCGGCGAGACGTAGATGATCGGCGCGATCAGGATGCCGACGAAGCCGGCGATGAAGCCGGCCAGGCCCCAGGTCAGCAAGACGATGAAGCGCACCGGGATGCCCATCATGTAGGCGGCCTCCGGATCGTCGGTCAGCGCGCGCATGGCGACGCCTTGCTTGGTGAAGTTGAAGAAGGCGTAGAGCACGGCGCCGATCGCCAGCGCCCAGCCCATGTTGTAGAGGTGGCCTTGGGAGATCACGGCGCCCAATATATCCACCGGCGTCGGATCGAAGGTCAGGGGGAAGGCCTTGGTGTCGCGGCCCCAGAACAGTCCCGCCACGCCGTGGAGGATGTAGTAGATGCCGATCGTCGTGGTAAAGAGCGTCAGCCAGTCCGAGTTGGCGATCGGCCGCATGATGATGCGCTCGACGCCGAAGCCGAGCACGATGCAGCAGGCGACCACCAGCAGGATGGTGACGTAGTAGTTGAGGCCCCAATCCTTGAGGAAGACGATCCCGAGGAAGGCGCCGATCATCGCAAAATCGCCCTGGGCGAGATTGATCGTGCGCGTATTGCGAAACACCACCACGACCGCGATGGCCGTCAGCGCATAGAGGCTTCCGGTCGCCAAACCGCTCAGAATCTGCTGGCCGAGCACCTCATTTTCCTCCCCGCGGTCAATGGACCGAACGCTCTTATTTTTGTGCCGGCGTCGGAGGCTTATCGCATCGCCGCCCTGACACCGGCATTTTCGGGCCGGGACGCGACAGGCGATGCCGCGTCCCAATACCCACACGCACAGTATGAGCGTTGCAGGGAAAGAGGTGCAGGCCTAATCGCACCAAATTCATGCTGCAAGCTCATGCCCCCCTGATCTTAGTCGCATTCAGCAATGAAGAATATATTCTTTGTTTCACCTTGCCTTTCACTAGGCAGAGAGGCGCTGCGACTCTTGGCCTGCGGCCGTTTGCGGGCGGAGCTCGATGATGGCCGAACGCTTGGCGAGGTCGTTTTTGACTTCCTGAAGGTAGCGCCCCTCCTGCGCCTTGCGCGCAACGAGAATGGGATCGCTGACGGCGACCGGCGCCAGGGACTGATTGACCAGCCAGGCGAAGGGCTCAATCTCCGCCCGGCGCAGATCGTCCTGAAGCTGCGCCGCCTCGTGCACCGGAGTCGCCTCCGGCAGGGTGCAGAGCAGGATCCGCGTGAAGTCGGGGTCGCGCAGCCGCGGCAGCAGCTCCAGCACCGCCTCGGGCACGGCCTTGGCCTGACGGCTGACCTCGCGATGGAAGGACTGCGCGGCGTCGAGCAGCAGGATCGTGTGCCCGGTCGGCGCCGTGTCCATCACCACGATGCGGTCCTTGGCCCGGTTGACCGTGGCCGCGAAGGCCTGGAAGACCGCGATCTCCTCGGTGCAGGGCGAGGCCAGGTCCTCTTCCAGCAGCGCCAGGCCGTCGGCATCCAGGTTCTTGCCGGTGGTCTCCATGACATCGGCGCGATAGCGCTCGACTTCGGCGGCCGGGTCGATGCGCTCGACCGTCAGGTTGGCCGGCGCGTCGCCGACGGCTTCGGCGACATGGGCCGCCGGGTCGGTGGTGGTCAGCACCACGTCGCGGCCGCGCTTGGCCAGCTCGCGGGCGATGGCGGCGGCGACCGTGGTCTTGCCGACGCCGCCCTTGCCCATGGTCATGATCACGCCCCTGGGCATCTCCAGGGCCTCGACCAGGGCGCCGAGGCTATCCCAGCCGGCGATGTCCGGCGCGCCGGCGGCCGCGTTCGCGGCCTGGTCGTTGGCCACCTCGACCTCGGGCTCGAAGAAGCCCTCGAGGGCCGCCAGGCCTACCACCTGGCGCGGCCGCAGGGGGATCTCGATCCGCGCCAGGGACGCCAGGGTCGGCGGCATCGCCGCCAGCGCCTCCTGGCCGCGCCCCTCCAGCGCCACGGCGATGCCGTCGGCCCGGTCGCGGGCCGCGAAGACGCCGTTCAGCACCAGCTCCTGGTTGGCGATCTTCAGCTCGAGGAACTCCGTGGCGGTGCGCTCCGCCTCGTCGAGCGCCGAGCGCTCGGGCCGGCTGACCAGGACCAGCGTGGTCTGCGCCGGGTCGGCGAGCGCCTCGACCGCCGCGGCGTAGAGCGCGCGCTGCTCGATCATGCCCTGCAGCGGGCCGACGCAGGAGGTGCCGGCGTTGGTGTTCTCGATGAAGCCGGTCCAGGCGGTCGGCAGGGTCAGCAGCCGCAGGGTGTGGCCGGTCGGCGCGGTGTCGAAGATGACGTGCTCGAAGTCCTCGACCGCGGCGGGGTCGCCGATCAGCCGGGCGAACTCGTTGAAGGCGGCGATCTCGACGGTGCAGGCGCCGGCCATCTGCTCTTCCATGGCCGCCAGGGCGGCCTCGGGCAGGACGCCGCGATAGGGCCCGATCAGCTTTTCGCGATAGGCCTCGGCGGCGGCTTCCGGATCGACGTTGAGGGCGAAGAGGCCGGGGGCCTCGGCGATGGCCGTCGGCACCGAGCCGATGGTGGTCTCGAAGACCTCGGCGAGGTTCGAGGCCGGGTCGGTGCTGACCAGCAGGACCTTCTTGCCGGCCCGGGCGAGCCGCAGGGCGGTCGCGCAGGAGGTCGAGGTCTTGCCGACCCCGCCCTTGCCGGTGAAGAACATGGTCGGGGTCGGTCGATCCAGGAAGCTCATGGCGCGATCCCTCAGGAACAGCAGCCGCCGGAGGCGGCGACCTTCTTCTCGCTGTCGGAGGCGGCGGCCTCGGCCTGCAGGCCGAGGCTGGCGGCCAGGTCGCCGCGGCTCGGATAGCCGGCCTTGGTCAGGACCTCGCCGTCGACGAAGACCAGGGGCAGGCAGTCGACGCCGTCGGACTCGAGCAGTCCCTTGACCTTGGCGTCCTGCGCGAAAGCGCCGGGCTGCTGGGCCAGGTTGTAGCGGTCGACGCTGGCGCCCTGCTTCTTGGCCCACTCCAGGGCCGAGGCGAACTGCGCGGGGATGTCATCCTCGTCCGGGCCGCAAACGCCGGTCGAGCAGCACATCGGGGGGTCGAAGACCTTGATATCGGGCATCTTTCTCTCCAATCGCGGGGGTCTGTCAGGCCGCATCGTCCTGCCCGGCGGCCGAGGCGGCCTCGGCATCCGAGCAGCAGTTCTGCAGCAGGTAGGCGGTCAGCGCATGCACCGCCCCGAAGTCGGCGCGGTAGATGCTATGCCGGCCGGCACGCTCGCGTGTCAGCAGTCCGGCGGCGGTCAGGCTGTTCAGGTGGAAAGCGAGGGTCGCCGAGGGCAGGCCGAACTGCTCGCCGATGCGCCCGGCCGTGGCACCGGGCGCGCCCTTGCGCACCAGGTAGCGCATGATGTCCAGGCGGCTTTCCTGGGCCAGGGCGGCCAGGCCGTCGATGACTCGCGACTTCTCCATATCTCTGGAGATATAGAGGAATCAAACAGGCGTCAATCGGCTTCGACTCAGTCGAACTCGGGACAGTTCGACTCAGTCGAACTCGGGCCAGCCCTTCCAGCCGGAAGGGATGTCGAGGCGGTAGTTGTTCGAGTGGCTGTCGACGTCCCAGCGGGTGTAGAGGTCGCCCAGGAAGAAATAGAGCTTGTGGGCCGGCACGCCGGCGCCGCGGTGCGGCCAGCGGACGCTGACGGCGCAGGTCGGCATGACCGTCAGGCCGCCGGTCCAGCCGTCGCCGATCTTGCGCGGGTAGCCTTCGTCCTCCTGCTCCGGCAGGCGGCCGTCCTGAACCGTGAAGCGCGCGTAGGCATCGCCGCGGAAGACGTAGACCGTCTGGCGGTCGCCGCGGTCGACGTAGACCGGCGAGAAGGCGCCGCCGCTGGTCAGTCGGCTCGGCAGCAGGCGCGAGATGGCGATCGGCTCGGCGTCCGGCTTGTGCGCCGCGACGTCCCAGGCCACGGCATGGTCCTGGCCCTTGAAGAAGAAATAGACCTTGTTGTGCCAGCCCGGCACGTATATCGCGCCGGTCATGGGCACGCCCGGGAATATATCCAACAGACCGGGCCAGCCCTCGTCGACGGACTTCGGGTAGCCCGGGAAGAGCGTCTCTTCGTCGATGTCCCAACGGATGTACTGCCGCTCGCGGAAGAAGTAGAGCGCGTAGGGCGGCCCCTCCTTGATGGAGCCGGCCCAATCGACGTAGAGAGCGGCCCTGGGGCCGTAGCCCGTCAGGGAGCTTTCCGCCGTGATTTGTGCCGTGTCGCTCATTCGGCGGCGCCGGGGCCGAAGTTGTTGTGGGCGTCGACGACGACGCCGGGGAAGCCCTGCATGCCCTTGTTGGCGCCGAGCTTGCGCGCGAC
>JANQLT010000013.1 GCA_028280455.1 Kiloniellales bacterium | reverse complement strand
TCACCGCGCGTTACAAACTGAGGGAAACCGCCGTGGTACGTAGAACGTATGCCAGGTGGTGTGGGAGGCGGGAACCGCAAGGAACCCGCCTACCCGATTCGCGAAGGTCCCGCGGCCGGCTGGCGAAAAGCGCGCCGGCGGACTAGAAGCGGTGCCGGCAGCCTTTCGGATCCTTCGCGGAGATCGGCACCTTGCTCAGCGACTGCCTGCGCGGCACCCGCGTTCTCGACCTCTCGCAATACCTGCCGGGGCCCTTCGCGGCGCAGCTCCTGGCCGACCTCGGCGCCGAGGTGGTCAAGGTCGAGCCGCCGGCCGGCGACCCCATGCGCCGGCTCGGGCCGCTGGACGGCGACGGCCTCTCCGCCTTCTACAAGCTGGTCAACGCCGGCAAGCGGGTCGTCCGCCTCGACCTCAAGGACTCCGCCGACGCCGAGGCCTTCGGCCGGCTGGTCGCGGCGGCCGACGTCCTGCTCGAGTCCTTCCGGCCCGGCGCGCTGGCCAAGCTCGGCTTCGGGCCGGAAGACCTGCGGGACTGCAACCCGCGCCTGGTGCACTGCGCGCTCTCCGGCTTCGGCCAGACCGGCCCCTACGCGCTCAAGGCCGGCCACGACATCACCTACATGGCGCTCGGCGGCGGCCTGGCGACCTCGGGGCTCGGCGACCAGCCCATCGCCGCGCACCCGCCGACGGCGGACTACGCCAGCGGCCAGCAGGCGGCGCTCGCCGTGCTCGGTGCCCTGCTGCGCCGCGCGCGCACGGGCGAGGGCGCCTTCCTCGATGTCAGCATCATGGAGTCCGTGCTGGCCTGGCAGCCCCTGACCCTGACCGCGGCGCTTCGCCCCGGCCACGAGCCGACCCGGGGCGCCGCGCTGCTGAACGGCGGCGCGGCCTGCTATCGGCTCTACCGCACGGCCGACAGCCGCTTCGTCGCGCTCGGCGCGCTCGAGCCGAAGTTCTGGGAGGCCTTCTGCCGGGCCGTGGGCCGCGAAGACTGGATCGCCCGGCAGGGCGAGCCCCTGCCGCAGCACAGCCTGATCATCGAGGTCGTGGATCTGCTGGGCAATCAGCCCTTGGCCTACTGGCAAGACCGGCTCGCCGAGGTCGACTGCTGCTTTCAGCCGGT
The DNA here is from genome assembly GCA_028280455.1 of Kiloniellales bacterium. Classification (GTDB taxonomy): domain Bacteria; phylum Pseudomonadota; class Alphaproteobacteria; order Kiloniellales; family JAKSDN01; genus JANQLT01. Next base: position 32,033 of record JANQLT010000013.1, on the reverse strand, counting down.
GCTCGAGCCCGCCGAGCTGCCGGATCACCCGCAGGTCGCCGCGCGCGGCCTGCTGCAGCGCGCCGAGGGGCCGGCGCCCCTGGTCGAGGTCGCCTTCGCGGCCCTGCTGGATGGGGCGACACCGGCGCCTCGTCCGGCGGTCACCGAGGTCGATCTGGAGTCACTGCTAGCGACTTGGGTCTAGGCGGCCGTCAATCATTGGTGCGCGACGATCCATTATGATATACTTCGTCAATGTATATCTAGGAGGGTGCCATGCAGGTCGCGAAATGGGGCAACAGCCTTGCCGTCCGGCTTCCCAAGGCGGTCGTAGAAGCTCTCGATCTCAAGGAGGGCGACAGCATCGAAATCACTGTCGCTGGGCTCCGTCACTTCGAGGTCGATCGCGACAAGAGCCGAGAGGCGGCATTGGCGAAGTTGCGGGCGCTGAAACGGCCGTTGCCGAAGGGCTTCCGCTTCGACCGCGAAGATGCCAATGCCCGCTAGGCCGTTCTTCGACACCAACGTTGTCGTCTATGCCTTTGCCACCGACGATCCGCGCGGCGAACAGGCTGAGAGGCTCCTTGCCGCGGGCGGTATCATCAGCGTTCAGGTTCTCAACGAGTTCGTCAAGGTGTCGCGTCGCAAGCTGGGGCGGGACTGGACGGAGATCGAAACGCAAGTCGCCGTGTTGCGGACTCTGCTCGATCCGCCTCTGCCGCTGACCATTGAGATTCACGATATCGCCGTTGCTCTCGCCCGTGACCACATGCTCGCCTTTTACGATGCACTGATCGTCGCGGCGGCGCGGCAGGGCGGCTGCGACAGGCTCTATTCCGAGGACATGCAGCATGGTCAGTCCATTGCTGGGCTGACCATCCACAATCCCTTCCGCTAGCCCGGCGGCAGCACCACCGGCTGGCCATGGGGCGTGGTCTCGTAGGCGCGCCGCCAGCCGTCGAGGCGCGCGGCGAGCCGGCCCGGCGCGACCAGGCCTTTGTCGAGCAGCAAGGCTTCCAAGGCCGCCAGGACGTGGCGGTAGTAGGTCGTGCCGTCGTCGGGGTCGCCCTCGGCCTGGGCGCGCTTGATCGCGGCGCCGAGCGCCTCGGCCCATTCCTGCGGCGTCACGTGGCCGCCCGCGACGACGAGCTGGGCGATGGCCTGGACCGTCGCTTCCCAGGGCTCGGCGAAGAGCGGTGCCCCGGAGTCATGGGCCTCAGGCGGCACGGAGGTAGGACTCCCAGAGGTCGAGGTAGACCTTGTCGCGGGCCGCTGCCGCTTCGCCCCAGAGCGCTCGGGCGGCGATCTCGACGCAGTAGAGATGCTCCGGGCTCTCGCCCCGGCCGTGGGCGTTGCTGTCCGGCAGCACGAAGGCGCCGCGCCGGGCGTGGATGCGGCCGGCCTTGTCGCGGGCGTAGCGCGGCAGGCGCGTGTGGCCGGCGGGGTGGATGTTGCGGGTCACCACGGCATCGCCGACGGCGAAGCGCGGCGCCGCGTCGACCTGGCGCTCGGCGTTGTAGCCCTTGGCCAGGCCGGCGAGCAGCTTGTCGGGCGGCGTCGGCGACTTGTCGCCGTCGGGCGGCGTCGGCGGCTTGTCGCCGTCGGGCGGCCGCGACGCCTGGCCCGCCTGGAGCTCCTCGAGCCTCACCATGTCCGCCGAGAGCAGGGCGGCCTCGCGGCCGACCAGCCAGCGCTGGTAATAGCTCAGGCTGAGATAGAGGGCCGGCGGCATGACCTCGCGGGAGTGCCGCGACGTGTCGAGGGTCCAGCCGGAGATGCCCCGGGCCGACAAGGCGATGCCGAAGACGCGGGCCTCCCAGGGCTCGTGGAAGACCGGCTCGTTCTGCTCGAAGACGACCGGCCCGAAGCCGTCCATGCCGCCCATGTCGTGCACGGAGTTCATCCGCCGGCCGCCGCGTTCGGGCTGGAGGCGAAGGCGGTGCCGATCATCGAATCGCGGCTGACCAGCGCGGCCAGGGCCGCCTCGTCCAGGCCCTCCGTGCCCGCCGGCCGCTCCGGCACGACGAGGTAGCGGATCTCGGCCGTGCTGTCCCAGACGCGCACCTCGACCTCCTCGCCGAGGTCGATCCCGAACTCGCGCAGCACGGCGCGCGGCTCCTTGACCGAGCGGGCGCGGTAGGGCTCGGCCTTGTACCAGGTCGGCGGCAGGCCGAGCAGCATCCAGGGGTAGCAGGAGCAGAGCGTGCAGACGACGAGGTTGTGCACCTCGGCGCTGTTTTCCAACGCGACGACGTGGGTCGTCTGCTCGCCGGTGTAGCCGAGCTCGGCGCAGGCCGCCGTGCCGTCGGCCAGCAGGCGCGCCCGGAAGTCGGGATCGGACCAGGCCTTGGCCACCACCTGGGCGCCGATGTGCGGGCCGATCTCGGTCTCGAAGGCCTCGATGACGGCGTCGATCGTCGCCGGGTCGACCAGCCCCGCCTCGACCAGGACGCTCTCCAGCGCCTTCGTGCGCAAGGTCATGTCGGAGGGCAGGTGCTGGTGGTGGTCGTAGCTCAGCTTGTCGACGGGGTCGCTCATGGCGGGGCTCTCCGGTCGCCCTCAGGCCGCCGGCGCCACGCGCCGGCCCTCGGCATCGACGATCAGCTCGCCGTCCTCCTTGGCGTAGGGGCCGGGCGGCAGGCGCTCCAGCAGGTCGAGGACCAGCTCCGAGGGGCGGCAGAGCCTGACGCCCTTGGGGCTCGCGACCAGCGGGCGGTTGACCAGGATCGGATGCGCCAGCATGGCCTCGAGCAGGCTTTCGTCCGACACCGCCGTGTCCAGCAGGCCGAGCTCTTCGGCGGGCGACTTCTTCTCGCGCAGCGCAGTCCGCGGCGTCACCCCGGCCGCCGCGAAGAGGGCCTGGAGCTGCGGCCGGGTCCAGCCGGTCTGCAGGTACTCGACGACGACCGGCTCGTAGTCCGCCGCGCGGACGATCGCCAGGACGTTGCGCGACGTGCCGCAATCGGGATTGTGGTGGATGACGACAGGGAAATTCTCGCTCACCGTTGCCCCTCTCCCAAACCCCGAGACTAGCCCTCGATCGAGATCGCTATGATGGATCTGACGTCAGTCTAGCCCGATCCTGTCCCGAGGCCAGGGAACAATCACCGACGAGCGAAAAGGTGGGACGGACCCGATCCTCGCCGTCGACCCGGCGGCGAGTCAGTCTTCCCGGAAGAGATAGACCGGGCTGGTCCAGGCCTGGAAGCCGTCCTCGGTGGTCATGCGGATCCACAGGGGGTTGTCGCCCTCGGGCGCGAGGGGGACACGTAGCTCGGTCGCGAGCGGCCCGGGTTGCAGTGCGGCCGGCAAGCGGAACAGCCGCAGCTCGAGGTCGAGCCCGCCCGCGTCGATGACGTGATCTTCGGCGCCGATCTCGGCCAGCGCGATATCGGCCTGGGTGAAATTCGTCTCCAGGGACAGGCGCGCCTGCGGGCCTTCGTCCAGCCAGAGGTCGAGGGCGCCGAAGTTGCCGGCCGTCACGGAGTCCCAGCTCAGGGTCGTGTCGTCCTCGCGCCGAAGCTGACGGTCGGGGTTCCAGGCGTTGATCTCGCGGATCTCGCGGATGCCGCAGTCCTCGAAGCGCGCCTTGATCTGCCAGCGCGCCTTCGCGCCCCGGCCCTTGACCATGGCGCCGCGCCACAGCAGGCGCAGGCGCCGGCCGCCGGCGCCGTCGCCCGGGTTGCGGACCGTCGCGACCGGCGCCATGCCGTTCAGCACGTCGATGCGCTCGATGGGCGCGCGCGCCGACACCGCGACGCTCAATGTCACCGCGTCGTCCTTGCAGCTTGCGATGTCGCCCATCGAGAGCCGTGCCGTCGGAGCGGAGGGACCCGCGGCGACCTGGGGGTCGGTCTCGTAGCGCTCGAAGGCCTGCGCGCCGGTCACCGAGAGATCGATGTGAATGCGGTCGCCGGTGGTCGCGTAGTGATGCCGGCGCTTCAGGCAATCGAACAGGGCGTCGCGCGTCAGCTCGGGCATCAGGAAACAGGTCAGCCCGCCGTAGGCGCCGAAGTCGGAGGCGCCGGGATAGCTGGCGCCCGGCCGGCCCTTGTGGCCGTCGCTGTTGGCCACGACCCCGACGCGGTAGCCGAGATCGAAGCAGTCGGCCATCAGCCATTCGAAGGTGCCCCAGGCCGAGTGGATCTCCATCGCGGTCTCGAGGCGGGGGTCGTGGGCGTAGGCGACGTCGGCCGGCCGGCCGCCGATGTGGGCGTAGACCAGGCAGTCTTCCTCCTGCAGGGCGGCGAAGAGGTCGCAGGCGGTCGGCGCGTCGCTGCCGATGTCGCTGCGGTCGCGCAGCAGGGCATGGGAGGAGCGGCGGATCGGCCGGCCCTCGCGGCGGAAGTAGACGTTGCGGTCGCCGCCGACGCCCGTGTTGCCGGACCACTCGTAGCCGGGCAGCGTCAGGAAGCGGCCGTCCTTGTGGAAGGCGGCGGTCAGCTCGTTGATGTGGGCCCAGAAGGCGGCGTTGACCTGGAAGTCGTTCGCCTGGTGGCTGGTCGCGTCGAGGAAGGCGAGATCGCGGGCGAAGGCGAAGTACTCCCGGGCGGTGTTGATGCCGACCGACTCGCCGCTCTGGCCGTGCATGTCGCCCCAGTAGGCCGCCTCGCCGCCGGTGCGGATGACGAGCGGGTTGCTCTCGGCCAGCAGCGCGCCGGCGTCGTCGAGCACACGGATGTGCAGCGCGCCTTCCTCGTCGCAGGAGAGATCCTCGAGCACGAGGGAGCGTGCGCCGCGCTCGAAGCGGGCCTGCCGCGGTAGGCCATTGATCGGCCGGTCGCTCTCCAAGGTGAGAGCTCGCTCGACCTGGTCCGAGGGATTGCCGGTGCGGTCCTCCGCCTTGAGGCCCAGCCGAAAGGGCTCGCCTGGCCGCCGCAAGGTCGGCAGCACGGCTTTCCAGTGGGCCGGTGGCCCGGGGACGATGGCGATGGCGGGACTCTCGGCGACCGGCACGTAGTGGCCGGTGGCGCAGACGTCGGCCAGCACCTTGAAGGCAAAGGCGCTTTCGCAGAAGGACTGCAGCCGTAGGCCCGGCGAGCCGGCCGAGCGGTCGCCGAGCAGGACCGTTATCCGGTCGCCCTCGCGCAGGTAGCCCTTGGAGACCGAGACCGTCAGCGCCTGGTACCAGGGCCGCTGGTGGCCGTTCGCGTTGAAGGCGAGGCGCAGCGGCACGCCGTTGGAGCTCGCGGCGGTGACGTAGTTGAGCCCCGTCGGGTCGGTCATCTGCAGCGGGCCGCCGTCGGCGGTGAAGCGCAGGACGATGCGGATCGAGCCGGTGTCGTCCAAGCCGTAGCGGCCGGCGACGTAGGTCAGGGTGAAGGACTGCAGGCTGCGCGCCTCGAAGCGGCCCTTCGGCGTCAGCGCCGCGTGGCCGTAGAGCACCGGGTCCTCGGCCGGCAGGGCGTCCGAGAAGACCTCGCCCAAGAGCTCCGGTGACGGCCCGGTCATGGCCTCTCCCAAGGAATGCCCGCATGCATCCGCACGACGATAGCCGATCCGGATCGGCAATTCATGGGCCTGTCAGGAGCCTCGCCCATGGAGTCCGAAAACGGCCAGACAGGGGCCGTCGGACGCGGCAGACTGGGGCCATGGACGAGATCGGGAGCATCGACCGCGACGCCTGCTATCGGGCCTTGCAGACCCGCGACGGGCGCTTCGACGGCCGCTTCTACACCGCCGTCGTGACCACCGGGATCTACTGCCGGCCGATCTGCCCGGCGCGGCCGCCGAAGCTGGAGAACTGCATCTTCATGCCTTCCGCCGCCGCCGCCCAGGCGGCCGGCTTCCGGGCCTGCCTGCGCTGCCGGCCGGAGCTCGCGCCCGGCGTGGCGAGCTGGCGCGGCACGGCCAACACGGTGTCGCGGGCGCTCGCCCTGATCGCCGAGGGCGCGCTCAACGACGACAGCGGAGTCGAGTGCCTGGCGGCGCGGCTCGGCGTCGGCGGCCGGCACCTGCGCCGGCTCTTCGAGCGGCACCTCGGCGCCTCGCCCGTCGCGGTCGCCCAGGCCCAGCGCATCCTCTTCGCCAAGAAGCTGATCGGCGAGACCGACTTGAGCATGACCGCGGTCGCCACGGCCGCCGGCTTCGGCAGCATCCGCCGCTTCAACGCGGCGATGCGCAAGGTCTACGGCCGGCCGCCGCGCAGCCTGCGCCGTCAGCCGAGCCGCGGCGCCGGGGCGCCGGGCGATGCGATCGAGCTGAGCCTGAGCTACACGACGCCCTACGACTGGCCGGCGATCCTCGGCTTCCTCGGCACCCGGGCGATCCCCGGGATCGAGAGAGTCGAGGCCGGTGTCTATCGGCGGAGCGTCGCCCTCGAGGACGCGACCGGCCTCGTCGAGGTGTCGCAGGACCCGAAGCGGGAGCGCCTGATCGCGCGCATCCGCCTGTCGCAGGTGTCGGCGCTGGCCGCGCTGGTCGACCGGCTGCGTCGCCTGTTCGACCTCGACGCCGACATCGCCGCCATCGGCCGTCACCTGTCCCGCGACCCGCTGCTGGCGCCGGCGCTCGCCGCGCGTCCCGGCTTGCGGGTGCCGGGGGCCTGGGACGGCTTCGAGCTGGCGGTCCGGGCGATCCTCGGCCAGCAGGTCAGCGTCGCCGGCGCGCGGACCCTGGCCGGGCGCCTGGCCGCCCGTTTCGGTCGCCCCTTCGAGGGACCCGGCGCGGGCGAGGACGCGGAGGTGACCCTGCTGTTCCCGACGCCCGCCGCGCTGGCCGAGGCCGAGGTCGCCGGCATCGGCATGCCGGGCGCCCGGGGCCGGGCGCTGAGCGGTCTGGCCGCCGCCTTCCGCGACGACCCGGACCTGCTGCGGCCCTACGACGGCCTGGCGGCGAGCGTCGAGAAGCTCTGCGCCCTGCCGGGCATCGGGCCCTGGACGGCGCACTACATCGCCATGCGCGCGCTGGGCGAGCCGGATGCCTTCCCGGCCAGCGACCTCGGCGTGCTGCGCGCCCTGGCCGGCGACGGCCCGCGGCCGAGCCCGGCGGAAGCCGAGGCCCGCGCGGAGTCCTGGCGGCCCTGGCGGGCCTACGCCCTGTTCCATCTCTGGATGATGGACGCGGAGGACACTTCGAAGACTGGGAACGGAAAGGCCGCGGCATGACGACCTTGCTCATCGACCGCATCGACTCGCCGGTCGGCGAGATCATGGTGATTAGCGACGGCCGCGCGCTCTGGGCCCTCGACTTCCACGGCTACGAAGACCGCATGCTCAAGCTCATGGGCCCGCGCGCCGATGCCACGGGCTTCCGCGAGGCCGACGACCCGCAAGGCTTCAGCAGCCGGGTGCGGGCCTACTTCGAGGGCCGCTTCGAGGCGCTCGACGACATCCCGGTCGAGACCGGCGGCACGCCCTTCCAGCGCGAGGTCTGGCTGGCCTTGCGGGCGATCAAGTCGGGCGAGACCGAGTCCTACGGCGCGCTCGCCAAGCGGCTCGGCCGGCCTGGCGCGAGCCGCGCAGTCGGCCGGACCAACGGCCTCAACCCGGTGGCCATCGTCCTGCCCTGTCACCGGGTGATCGGCGCCGACGGCAGCCTGACCGGCTACGGCGGTGGCTTGGAGCGCAAGCGCTGGCTCCTGGCCCACGAGGGCGCCTGGCAGGAGAGCGACGCGGCCGAGGAAAAGCCGCTGCCGCTGTTCGAGACCTGAGCCGGCTCTCGGGCGTGCCCTGCTCGTTGCGGCAGCCGTCGATGTTGAAACGACCTGCCCCCTCACCCAGCTCCGGCTAAGCTCAGCCTATGGCTTCGCTAAGCCTCCACGCCCTCTCCCCCGACGGGGGAGAGGGATGCGCAGGCTTGGCGAGGCGCAGCCGAGCCTAGCCGAAGCTGGGTGAGGGGGAGGTTCGTTTCGCTTTGCTAGCGGGGTGGCGATGCCACCTCATTCGGCAACGCCTTAGCCCTTCGCGGCCAGCTTCAGCGCCTCCGGGGCGCAGTCGGCGTCGTTCAGGAAGGCCCGGATGTTGCGGCAGGCCTGGCGGATGCGCTGGCGGTTCTCGACCAGGGCGAAGCGCAGGTGGCCCTCGCCGTGCTCGCCGAAGCCGACACCGGGCGAGACCGCGACCTTGGCGTGCTCCAGCAGGGCCTTGGCGAAGCCGAGCGAGCCCATCGGCTCGAAGGCCGGCGGCAGAGGCACCCAGGCGAACATCGTCGCCGGCGGCGAGGGGATCTGCCAGCCGGCGGCGGCCAGCCCCTCGACCAGGACGTCGCGCCGCTCGCGGTAGCGATTGCGCATCTCCTCGATGCAGGCCTGGTCGCCGTTCAGCGCCGCCGTCGCCGCGACCTGGATCGGCGTGAAGGCGCCGTAGTCGAGATAGGACTTCATGCGGCTGAGCGAGCGGACCAGCTTGCGGTTGCCGGCGCAGAAGCCGATGCGCCAGCCGGGCATGGAGTAGGTCTTGGACAGCGAGGTGAACTCGACCGCGATCTCGCGCGCGCCGGGAATCTCGAGGATCGAGGGCGGCGGCCTGCCCTCGAAGTAGACCTCGGCGTAGGCCAGGTCGGAGATGACGTAGATGCCGTGGCGGCGGCAGAAGTCGACGACGGCGCCGTAGAAGTCGAGGTCGACGACCCGCGCGGTCGGGTTCGAGGGGAAGTTGAGCACCACAGCGGAGGGCTTCGGCACGGAGTGGGCCACGGCCCGCTCCAGGTGGCGCAGGAAGGCCTCGGGCTCGGTCTCGACGGGGACGCTGCGGATCGCGGCGCCGGCGATGATGAAGCCGAAGGCGTGGATCGGATAGCTCGGGTTCGGCACCAGGATGATGTCGCCGGGGCTGGTGATGGCCTGGCAGAGGTTGGCCAGGCCTTCCTTCGAGCCGAGGGTGACGATGACCTCGCTTTCCGGGTCCAGCTCGACGCCGAAGCGCCGCCCGTAGTAGGCCGCGACCGCGCGGCGCAGGCCGGGAATGCCGCGCGAGGTCGAATAGCGATGCACCCGCGGGTTGCTGAGGGTCTCGGTCAGCTTGTCGATGACGTGGCGCGGCGGCGGCTGGTCCGGGTTGCCCATGCCGAAGTCGATGATGTCCTCTCCGGCCGCCCGCGCCCGCGCCATCAGGCTGTTGACCTCGGCGAAGACGTAGGGCGGCAGGCGCCGCATGGAGTGGAATTCCTGGATCATGGAGCGTGACCTGATTGGGAGGCGGCCGGCTTGGCCCCTTGGTGTAAGCAAGCGGCTCCTATCCATCAAGCCGACAGGCATGGCGAGATTGCGGCGAGAGATCGGCGCCGCCTTGGATTTCGCGCCGCTCTAGCCGTCCTTGCGGAAGGGCTCGAAGTCCTCGAGGAAGGCGATCTCCTGGCGCACGGCGTTGCGCTCTTCGTCGAGGAAGCGCTCGACGGCGCGCCTGAGGCCGGGATCGCGGATCAGGTGGGCGCTGTAGGTCGGCGTCGCCTGGTAGCCCCGCTGGATCTTGTGCTCGCCCTGCGCGCCGGCCTCGACGCGGGCCAGGCCGTTGGCGATCGCGTAGTCGATCGCCTGGTAGTAGCAGAGCTCGAAGTGCAGGAAGCGGACCCGCCCGAGGCAGCCCCAGTTGCGGCCGTAGAGCGCGTCGCGGCCGCGCAGGTTGAGCGCGCCGGCGACCGGGCGGCCCTCGTCCTCGGCCATGACCAGGACCACCGCGTCGGCCATGGTCTCGCCGAGCCGCGCGAAGAACTCGCGGTTCAGGTAGGCCGAGCCCCACTTGCGGTCCGAGGTCGAGATGTAGAAGCGGTGGAAGGCGTCCCAATGGTGGGGCTTGATGTCGTCGCCGCTGAGCTGCCGGATGGTCAGGCCGGAGTCCTGCGCCTTGCTGCGTTCCTTGCGGATCTGCTTGCGCTTGCGCGAGGCGAGCGCGCCGAGGAAGCCGTCGAAGTCCTCGTAGCCGCGGTTTTGCCAGTGGTACTGCACGCCGACGCGCTGCAGGAAGCCGACCTCGCCGAAGCGCTGCCATTCCTCCTCGGTGCCGAAGGTGACATGCAGCGAGGAGACCTCGTGCTGCCGGGTCAGCTCGGCCATGCCGCCGATCAGAGCGTCGGCCAGGGCCGCGCGGTCGGCGCCCGGGCGCAGCAGCAGGCGCGGCCCGGTCACCGGCGTGAAAGGCACGCAGCATTGCAGCTTCGGATAGTACTGGCCGCCGGCCTGCTCGTAGGCGTGGGCCCAGGACCAGTCGAAGACGTACTCGCCGTAGGAGTGGCCCTTGAGGTAGAGCGGCGCCGCGGCGGCGAGCTCGCCGGCCTCGTCGAACAGCGCGAGGTGCTGCGGCAGCCAGCCGGTTTCGCGCGTGGCCGAGCCGCTTTCCTCTAGGGCCGAGAGGAAGGCATGGCTGAGGAACGGGCAGTCCTCGCCGGCGCAGGCGTCCCATTGCTCGGGCTCGACCTCGCCGATCGACTGCAGAATGCGGATGGCAATGGCTTCGCGGCCGTCGGGCATGCTGGGGTCAGTGTGGCCCGCCCGGCGCCGATTGGATAGCCCCGAATACCCGCCACTACGTGACGATTGTGGCGGATCCCGTTGCAAAATCGTAACTTTTCGGTGACGCCGCGTAGTTGGACAGTTGCCGCCAAGAGGCATAGACTCGGAGGCTTGAGACTTGAAGGCCTTGTGGGGAGCCAGTCGCGTGGCGCGAGCTGGACCCAACGACAGCACGATCGGCCAGGCAGCCTTGATAGTCGCATCTGCCGCATTGCTGATACGAGCCGCGGTGGCGCTGGAGCCGGCGGAGCTGCCGGCCGAGACCGCGAGCTTCATCGCCGACGGCGTCGTGCAGATCGGCGACGAGCGCCTCGACTTCAAGGTCTTCCACGACACCGGCCGCGAGCGCCACGAGATGGCGATCGACGATCTCTTCCAGATCACGATTCTGCGGCCCGACCTGGGCACCGCCTACCTGGTGCAGCCGGACGCCGACACCTATATCCCGCTGCCGCTCGAGGACATCAGCCTCTGGCCGCGCTATCGCATCCAGTCGGGCTATCTGATCGAGCGGCAGGGCCGGGAGGTCGAGGACGGCGAGGAGACCACGCGCTTCCGGATCAGCGGCAGCCGCGACGTGCCGATCGAGATGGACGTGCTGGTCTGGATCACCGACGACGGCATCGAGATGCGCCTGGAAGGCGAGATGGAGGTCGAGGGCATCCTCGAGAACGTCGTGCTGATGCGCCGCAACGTCCGTCGGCAAGCGATCGATCCCGATCTCTTCGATCCCGCCGAGGCCCTGCTGGTGCTGACACCGCCGGGCGAGATCCAGGAAGGCAACGGCCGGCTGAAATCCGCCGGGCCCTGAGTCGCGGCTTCACAGGAAACTGAGCCAGGCGCCGTGGGCGTCGGCGATGGCCAGGTCGAGGCCTTGCCGCGTCGCACCCTCGTAGAGCGTCAGGGAGACCAGGGGCGCGGGATGCTCGGCCTGCCATTCGAAGCCGATGCGCGCCGTGGGTCGTTCCCGGCCGAGGGTCCGCAAGTCGGCCTCGAGGCGACGGCGCCCCGCTTCCGGTACCTGGTTGAGGGTGAAGGCGTGCAGCAGGCAGAGGGGCATGCCCGGGGGCAGGGCGCGCGCCTGCTCGAGCAGCAGGGCGATGCCGTCGCCGGCCAGCACCCGCGGGCCGTGGGCGCGGGCGAGATCTAGCGCGTCGTCGAGCCGCGCCCGCCGGGCTCGTTCCTCGGGCCAGATCAGGGCCTGCAGCCAGGCCCGGTCGTCCGGATCGCCTGGGTCGAGCGGGTCGAGGTCGAGGCCGACGCGCGCGCCGAGGCGCGGCGGGCGCTCGGGCGGGAAGCCGGCAGGCAGAGCGCCGCGCAGGTCGCAGGCGAGGGTCGGGCCGCTGGTCTCGGGGTCGAGCCGGCCGGCCGGGCCGTAGTCGTAGGCGTAGCGGTCGCAGTGCAGCAGCAGGCCGGCGCTGGCGCCGATCTCGATCAGCGCCAGGGGCTCGCCGAGGCGCTCGGCCGCGCGGGCCAGGGCGGGCAGCAGGCAGGCGGCGCGGGCCGGCTCGTTGGTGCTGACCGAACGGCGCGCCAGCAGCGCCTCGAGGGCGGCGCGGTGCGCGAGGCAGAAAGCGCGGAAGAGCGGGAAGGCCTCGCTCGCCGGCAGCGGCGCCGGCGTGAGGCTCGCATAGTAGCGGGCCAGCGGCTCGTCGCTCGGCCCGGACAGCAGCAAGCTCTGCGCGGCCGCGAGGAGCATGTTCGGCGGCGGCTGTCCCGGGCGCGCGCGGGCGGCCAAGGCAAGCAACTCGGGATCCTCGGCGACGGCGCCGGCCAGACATTCGTAGAGCGGCGAGACGCCGCGGCATTCGCGCGCCGCGAAGCTCTGGAAGCGCTCGGCGAGATCGTCGCGCGAGGCGGCGGCGGTCACGGCGCGACGCGCCCGGCGAAGTCCTCGACCGGGAAGCCGGCCTCGCGCCGCGCGGCGTCGTTGAAGGGCGGCTTCAGCGCGCCCTTGAAGTGCTGCCGTACCTGCTCCCGCCAAGCCGTTTTCGGCTCCAGGCCGCGGGCCCGGCAGACCGCCTCGAAGCTGCGCATGCCGATGGCGACATGGCCGATCTCCTCGGCGTAGATGACTTTCAAGACGGCGGCGCTTTCGCCGTCGCCGACGGCCTCGAGCTTCTCGATCATCGCGGGCGTCACGTCGAGGCCGCGCGCCTCGAGCACCAGGGGCACGACCGCCAGCCGGGCGAGCAGGTCGTGACGGGTGGCCAGGGCGGCCTGCCAGAGCCCGTCGTGGGCCGGCAGGTCGCCGTAGGCGGCGCCGAGGTCGGCCAGCCGGCCGTTCAGCAGGCTGAAGTGCTTGGCTTCCTCCTCGGCGACCCGGAGCCAGTCGTCGCGGGCCCGCGGCGGCAGCTCGACGGCGAAGCGCGCGAGCAGGTCCCAGGCCAGGTCTATGGCGTTGAGCTCGATATGGGCGATGGCGTGCAGCAGGGCGATCCGGCCTTCCGGGGCCGGGCCGATCTTGCGCCGGGGGAGCTGCCGGGGCGGCTGCAGGAGGGGGCGCTCCGGCCGGGCCGGGCGTTCCGGCGCCGCCGCCTGGCCGACCGCCGCCAGCCCGCCGTGGCGCCGGGCGGCCGCGAAGGCGGCGGTCTTGCGGGCCTTCTCGGCGGGCGCGGCGGTCGTCAGGACGCTGCGCGCGGCCGCCGTCAGGCTATCCGGCAGGTCGGTCATCGGCCTCCCCGGGCTGGGCAACGGACCGCCTGACCTAGCGCGGCGGCCGGCGGATATCCAGCGGACTCCTGCCCCATGCAAGGGAAAGCCCTTCGCCCGATCGACTATCCGTTTGAGAGTAGAAACGTTGCATTAATCATTGATAGGTAAAAAATGGTTCATTCCGGTTCCGGCTCAGAACTCGTCTTGCCGCCCGGATCTTCGCCGAGACTCTTTATGGCCGACAAAGAGATCAGGGTCCTATTGATCGAAGATGACGAGGACGACTACGTCCTCACGCAAGACGTTTTGAGTAGTTGCCCTGAAAACAGCTTTTCCCTGGAATGGGCCGCGGCCTATGGCGACGGCCTGAACGCTCTGCGATGCGGCCGTTTCGACGTCTGCCTGGTCGACTACCACATCGGCACGCGCACCGGCCTGGAGTTCATCGCCGAGGCGATCGCCGAGGAATTCAAGGTCCCCTACATCCTGCTGACCGGCGCCCGGGACCGCTCGATCGACATCGCCGCGACCCGCGTCGGCGCGGCCGACTATCTGGAGAAGAGCGCCCTGACCTCGGGCCTGCTGGAGCGCTCGATCCGCTATGCCATTCGCCACGAGGAGGACCTGGCAGCCTTGCGGGAGGCGCGTTGCTCTCTCGCCGAAGCCAAGGATCAGCTCGAGATCAAGATTCGGCAGCGCACCAAGGAGCTGCTGGAGACGAACGAGAGCCTCAAGTTCGAGATCGCCGAGCGCAAGCGCGTCGAGCAGCTGCTCCGCCACAACGCGATGCACGACCGGCTCACCGAGCTGCCGAACCGGGAGCTCTTCGTCGACCGCGTGAACCACTCGATCGGCCGGACGACGCGCGACGCCGAGAAGTCCTTCGCGATCATGGTGATCAACCTCGACCGCTTCCGCGTGGTCAACGACGGCCTCGGCCACCGCGCCGGCAACGAGGTGCTCAGCGTCATCGCGCGGCGGCTTCGCGACTCGGTGCGCCCCGGCGATACCATCGCCCGGCTCGGCGGCGACGAGTTCGGCGTCCTGATCGAGGACGTCTCGGCCGCCAAGTCCGCCCTGGAATGCGCCACGCGGCTGAAGAAGCTGCTCGACCAGCCGCTGCAGATCAACGCCCAGAGCGTCTACCCGATGTTCAGCGCCGGGATCGCCGTCAGCAGCCTCGGCTACTGCAACGCCGAGAGCATGCTGCAGGACGCCGCGACCGCGCTCGCCTATGCCAAGAGCCGCGGCAAGGGCCGTTTCGAGCTGTTCGACGTCTCGATGCGGTCCAACACGGCGGGCCTGTTGGAGCTCGAATCGGATCTGCGGCGGGCCACGGCCGAGGACGACCAGCTCGAGCTCTTCTACCAGCCGATCATGGACCTCAAGCTCGACCGCATTGCCGGCTTCGAAGCCCTGATTCGCTGGCGCCATCCGGAGCGCGGCCTGCTGACGCCCGGGGACTTCCTGCAGATCGCCGAGGAATCCCGGCTCATCGTGCCGATCGGCCGCTGGGTCCATCGGGAAGCGGCACGACAGCTCCGCGTCTGGCAGGGGCACGCCCCGGCGCATGCCCGGCTCTTCATGAGCATCAACGTCTCCCGCCACCAGCTCGATGACGGCGATCTGATCGACGACCTGCGGCGGACCATCGAGGCGACCGGCGTCGAGCCGAGCGACCTGAAGCTCGAGATCACCGAGTCGCTGTTGATGATCGATCCGGTCAAGACCTCCAACGTCATGAACAAGCTGAAGGAGATCGGCGTCGAGCTGGCGATCGACGACTTCGGCACCGGCTATTCGAACCTCAGCTACCTGCGCCAGTTCCCCTTCCAGGTCCTGAAGATCGACCGCTCCTTCATCCGCGCCATGGCCCTCGACGAAGAGGACCTGAAGGTCGTCCAGGCCATCAACAGCCTCGCCGGGGTTCTCGGCATGGACGTCGTGGCCGAGGGCGCCGAATCCGCGCGCGAAGTCGAGTGCCTCAAGCAGCTCGGCTGCCGCTACGTGCAGGGCTACTACTTCGCGCCGCCCATGGAGGCGGGCAAGGTCGCCAAGCTGCTGGACGACAACCGCGAGCACAAAGAGCCGGTCTCCGCCGAGAGCTACAAGCTGGCCCGTACCGGCTAGTCGCGCGGCCCGCGCCGCCAGGCCACCTCAAGCGCGGCTGATCTCGATCAAGCCCAATTCGACGATCTGTGCCAGGATAGGTTCGGATCCGAGCCGCTTCGGCGCCGAGCCGTTGCGCGTTCGGCCCTATCCTGGGAGCAGAGCGACATGGCCGAGCCGCAGACGGCATGGCTGGAGACCTTTCCGGAGCTGGCGCGGCTGTCGGCGGACGACCGGGCGCTGCTGCTGGCCCGCTCGCAGGTCGTCGCGCTGCCGGCCGGGATGACGGTCTTCGCGCCCGGGCAGGCGGCCGAGAGCTTCCTTCTGCTGCTCGAAGGCACGGTCAAGGTCCAGCAGGTCTCGCCCGGCGGCCGGGAGATCGTGCTGTACCGCGTCTCGGGCGGCGAGAGCTGCATCATGACCACGGCCTGCCTGCTGTCCCACGACAGCTACGCGGCCGAGGGCCAGACCGAGACTCCGGTCGAGGCGGTGGCCCTGCCGCAGGAGGCCTTCGACCTGCTGCTGGCCCGCTCGCCCGACTTCCGGCGTTTCGTCTTCGCCGACTATGCCCGACGCATCGGCGACCTGATGCAGGTCGTCGAGGAAGTCGCCTTCGAGCGGATCGACAAGCGGCTGGCCCAGAAGCTGATCGCGCGGGCCGGCGCCGCGGATCTGGTGACCGGCACCCACCAGGACCTGGCCATCGAGCTCGGCTCGGCGCGCGAGGTGGTCAGCCGGCACCTCAAGGAGCTGCAGCGGCGTGGCCTTGTCGAGCTGTCGCGCGGCCGGATCGCCCTGCTCGACCGCTCCGGCCTGGAAGCCTTGGCGGCGGCCGACTGACGGCCAAGGTCCGGCGGCGGGAAGCGATCACGAGATCGTGACTTAGTCACAGACCGCGGCGGGCGGGACGCCTAACGTCGCGGATACGACCCGGAAACCACCTGTTGGGAGGATTGCCCATGAACCGCAACGTCGGAGCGCTCGACCGCGCCTTGCGGATCGTGCTCGGCCTCGGCCTTTTGGCCCTGATCTTCGTCGGCCCGCAAAGCCTCTGGGGCCTGGTCGGCCTGGTGCCCTTGGGCACGGCTTTGATCGGCTACTGCCCGGCCTACCGGCTGCTCGGCATCTGCACCACCGGCGAGGGGAGGGCCCGGGTATGACCCTTGCCGCCGACGAGACCGGGTCGGCCGCCGGCGCGGCGGCCAAGCCCCAAGTGAAGAGCTTCTTCGACGAGGCGACCTACACGGCGACCCATGTCGTGATCGACCCGGCGAGCAAGCACGCCGCCATCGTCGATTCCGTGCTCGACTACGATCCCAAGTCCGGGCGCACGAGCGCGGACTCGGCCAGTGCCCTGATCGCCTTCGTCGAGGCCGAAGGCCTGACGATCGACTGGCTGCTCGAGACCCATGTCCACGCCGATCATCTGACCGCGGCACCCTACCTGCAGGAGAGGCTCGGCGGCCGGATCGCCATCGGCGAGCAGGTCAGCACGGTGCAGAAGACCTTCAAGACGGTCTTCAACGCCGAGGCGAGCTTCGCCACCGACGGCGGCCAGTTCGACCGCCTGCTCAAGGACGGCGAGACCTTCGCCATCGGCGAGCTGCAGGCGCGGGTCATGGCCACGCCCGGTCACACGCCGGCCTGCTCGACCTACCTGATCGGCGACGCCGCCTTCGTCGGGGACACGCTCTTCATGCCGGACTTCGGCACCGCGCGCTGCGACTTCCCCGGTGGCGATGCCCGTCAGCTCTACCGCTCGATCGAGAAGATCCTGAACCTGCCGCCGGAGACACGGCTGTTCCTCTGCCACGACTACAAGGCGCCGGGCCGCGACGTCTTCGTCTGGGAGACCACGGTCGACGCGCAGCGCAAGAAGAACAAGCACGTCCACGACGGCATCGAGGAGGACACCTTCGTGGCCATGCGCAGCCGGCGGGACAAGGAGCTCGACATGCCGGTCCTGATCCTGCCCTCGGTGCAGGTCAACATGCGGGCCGGCCGCAAGCCGCCGCCGGAGGACAACGGCGTCAGCTACCTGAAGATCCCCCTCGACGTGCTCTGAGCGGGGGAGGAAAGGCCAGATGGACATCAAGAAAATCGACGACGAGATCAGCGTCTCGGGGCAGATCGCGCCGGGCGACCTGCCGGCGCTCGCCGCTGCCGGCTTCAAGACGATCATCTGCAACCGCCCGGACGGCGAGGGCAACGATCAGCCGCTGTTCCACGAGATCGAGGAAGCCGCGCGCGAGGCCGGCCTCGAAACCCACTACCTGCCGGTCGATAGCGGCAAGGTGAGCGACGAGGATGCCGTCGGCTTCGGCGTGCTCCTCGACGGCGTGCGCAAACCGGCCTTTGCCTTCTGCCGCACCGGCACGCGCTCGGTGACGCTCTGGTCGCTGAGCCGCGCGGGCCGCTTGCCGCTGACCCAGATCCTCTCGGCGGCGAAGGGCGCGGGCTACGACATGTCGGCGGTCGTGCGCCGCATCGCCAACCAGGGCAAGACGCCGAGCGAGGAGATCGACGGCCACTTCGAGGTCGTCGTGGTCGGCGCCGGCTCTGCCGGTATCGCCGTCGCCTCCTCGCTGCTGTCGCGCGACCCGTCGCTGGACATCGCGGTCATCGACCCGGCCGACATCCACTACTACCAGCCGGGCTGGACCCTGGTCGGCGGCGGCGTGTTCGAGGCCGACGACACCGTGCGCACGCTTTCCTCGGTGCTGCCGGAGAAGGTCCACTGGATCAAGGCCGCGGTGGCCGCCTTCGAGCCGGAGCGCAACGTCGTGCTGCTCGAGGGCTGCCGGGCGATCCAGTACCAGCGCCTGGTGGTCTGCCCCGGTCTCAAGCTCGACTGGCACAAGGTCGAGGGGCTGGTCGACACGCTCGGCAAGAACGGCGTCACCTCGAACTACCGCTTCGACCTGGCGCCCTACACCTGGAAGCTGGTCCAGGAGCTCAAGTCCGGCAGCGCGCTCTTCACCCAGCCGCCGATGCCGATCAAGTGCGCCGGCGCGCCGCAGAAGGCGCTCTACCTCTCGGCCGATCACTGGCGGCGCAGCGGCACGCTCGGCGACATCGACATCGCCTTCTACAACGCCGGCGGCGTGCTGTTCGGCGTCAAGGACTACGTGCCGGCCCTGATGGCGTACATCGAGCTCTACGGGGCGGCGCTGCAGTTCAACCACAACCTGGTCGCCGTCGACGGGCCGAAGAAGACGGCCTGGTTCCGGAAGCAAGGCGAGGACGATGGCGGCGAGACCGTCGAGCGTCCGTTCGACATGATCCACGTCTGTCCGCCCCAGACCGCCCCCGACTTCATCCGGGTGAGCCCCCTGGCCGACCAGGCCGGCTGGGTCGACGTCGACCAGAACACCTTGCGCCACAAGAGCTTCGACAACGTCTGGGCGCTCGGCGACGTGATGAACGCACCCAATGCCAAGACGGCCGCGGCGGCGCGCAAGCAGGCGCCGATCGTCGCCCAGAACCTGATGGACGACATGGGGCGCGGCCGGGGCGTGTCGCACTACGACGGCTACGGCTCCTGCCCGCTGACCGTCGAGCGCGGCAAGATCGTCCTGGCCGAGTTCGGCTACGGCGGCAAGCTCTTGCCGAGCTTCCCGAGCTGGCTGGTCGACGGCAAGAAGCCGAGCAAGCTGGCGTGGCTCCTCAAGGAGAAGATCCTGCCGCCGGTCTATTGGGGTACCATGCTCAAAGGCCGCGAGTGGCTGGTCAAGCCGCATCCGGTGAAGGCCGAGATCATCAATTGAGCCGTACCCGCGATTCCGGCGGCCGGCCATGATCGAGCGCCTGCTGCCCGGCGTCGCCTGGATGCGGCGCTACGACCGGGAATCGCTGCGCAGCGACGGCCTGGCGGCGCTGATCGTGACGATCATGCTGATCCCGCAGAGCCTGGCCTACGCCTTGCTGGCCGGTCTGCCGCCGCAGGTCGGGCTCTACGCCAGCATGCTGCCGCTCCTGGGCTACGCGCTCTTCGGCTCCAGCAACGCCTTGGCCGTCGGCCCGGTGGCGGTGGTCTCGCTGATGACCGCGGCGGCGGTCGGCAAGCTCGCCAGCGTCGGCTCACCGGAGTACCTGGGCGCCGCCTTGGCCCTGGCCCTGCTGTCCGGCGGCCTGCTCTTGGCGATGGGCCTGCTGCGCCTCGGCTTCCTGGCGAACCTGCTGAGCCATCCGGTGATCTCCGGCTTCATCACCGCCTCCGGCCTGCTGATCGCCATCAGCCAGCTCAAGCACCTGCTCGGCGTCGAGGCGGGCGGTCATGCCCTGCCGGAGATCCTGGCCGCGCTCGTCGCCGCCGCGCCGGAGACGAACCCGATCACCCTGGCCATCGGGCTCGGCGCCCTCGGCTTTCTGTTCTGGGTCCGGCACGCCTTCAAGGCCTGGCTGACAAGGCTGGGTTGCGGGCCGCGCACGGCCGACGCTCTGGCCAAGGCGGGGCCGGTCATGGCCGTCGCCGTCACGACCCTCGTCGTCGCTGCTTTCGATCTCGCCTCGGCGGGGGTGTCGGTCGTCGGCGCCATTCCGCAGGGCCTGCCGCCGATCGCCCTGCCGCCTTTCGATGGCGAGCTTTGGGCCGCGCTGCTGCCCTCGGCCCTGCTGATCAGCGTCGTCGGCTTCGTGGAATCGGTCTCCGTGGCGCAGACGCTGGCCGCCAAGCGGCGCGAGCGGATCGACCCGAACCGCGAGCTGCTCGGCCTCGGCGCGGCCAACCTCGCCGCCGGGGTCAGCGGCGGCTATCCGGTGACCGGCGGCTTCGCCCGCTCCGTGGTCAACTTCGACGCCGGTGCCCGGACGCCGATGGCCGGCGTCCTGACCGCCGTCGGCATCGGCCTGACAGCGCTCTTCCTGACGCCGCTGTTCCACGCCCTGCCGAAGGCGACCTTGGCCGCGACCATCATCGTCGCCGTGCTGTCGCTGGTCGACCTCGGGGCGCTGCGCCGCACCTGGCGCTATGCCAAGACCGACTTCGCCGCCATGGCCGCGACCATCGTCATGGTCCTGGCCGTCGGCGTCGAGGCCGGCATCGTCACCGGCGTCGCCCTGTCGGTCGCCCTGTTCCTCTGGCGCTCGGCCCGGCCGCATATGGCGGTGGTCGGCCAGGTGCCGGCGACCCAGCACTTCCGCAACGTGCTGCGCCACGAGGTCGTCACCAGCGCCCACGTGCTCAGCCTGCGGGTCGACGAGAGCCTCTACTTCGCCAACGCCCGCAGCCTGGAGGATCGGGTCTACACGCTGATCGCCGAGCACCCCAGGGTCACCGACCTCGTGCTCATGTGCCCGGCGGTGAACGCCATCGACGCCAGCGCCCTGGAGAGCCTGGAGGCGATCAACCAGCGCCTGGCCGCCGGCGGCGTCCGCTTCCACCTCTCCGAGATCAAGGGGCCGGTGATGGACCGCCTGGAGCGCGTCGACTTCCTGGCGCACCTGAGCGGCCAGGTCTTCCTCAGCCAGCACGACGCCATGCGCGTGCTCGATCCCGTCGCGACCTTGCGGGCGGACATCGGCAGCCGTCCGCCGCAGTCGTCAGCGACGCTCCGGACCGGCGCCTAAAGCCCCTGCGCAGCTTCGAGCACGGCCCTTCTCTTCGATCAGGACGGCCACCCGGTCAAATCGGCGATCCTTGTCGGGCTTCTATCTGGATTGGCGTCGGCCTGCACGCTAGCGGGGCCACAGCGCCTTGACGGCTGTGCGATTCTGCACGTTGAATATTACAGCCATTCATGCATGGCATCGCTTCAGGTAAGTCGAGGCGGTCCGTTTGACACGGAGTAGGTGAATTGAGTTCAGACCATCAAATAACCATTCAACACTATTTGGAGCTGTTCACCACTGAAATGGCTACCTTTTTTGAAGGCACGCCCGTTCCTGTATTACTCGCAGTTTGTGCTGCATTCGCCTTGCTCCTCGTAGTCAGCGCTTCCATGTGGCTTCGCGTTCGTAGCACTCGGAGGGCGCTGGATCGCCTTGAGGCACGCTTCAGCCCTGTAACGGATGCAGAAGCCGAAGCCGCCAGAATCAAGCGTGATGCTACGGAACTCCTCGAAATGACGGAGAAACTTCGCGCCAACTACAAGACCAAGCGGGAGACCTACGACCGCCTTTTGCAAGAGCTCGCCATATTCGATGAGCGGATCGCATTCGCGGAGCTCGGTGTCTACGAGCCCCACTTCGACTTCACCGACAGCGAAGCCTACAAGCATCAAATCAAGAAGGTTCGAAGTCGGCAGAAGGCGATGATCTCAGCCAAGACGGCCGTGCCCGCGAACGTTGACTGGACAGTCGATGGAAGCAGATCCAAAGGACAGACGATGATCAACCGCCAGGTGCGGCTCACATTGCGTGCGTTCAACAACGAATGCGAGGCCGCCGTCGCCAATGTCCGCTGGAACAACGTGAACGCAATGGAAAAGAGGATCGAGCGGGCGAGGGAGCAAATCAACAAGTTCAACGCCTCACATCAAATTGAGATCAGTCGATCCTATGTTTCCTTGAAGCTCGAAGAGCTGCAGCTCACTCACGAGATGCGAGAGAAGATCAAAGTCGAGAAGGACGAGCGAAGAGAGGCAGCGAGGCTCGCTCGCGAGGAAGAACGCCTAACGCGCGATGCTGAAAACGCAGAGCGGGAAGAAACGCGCTACGAGAAACTGCTCGCCAAAGCCCGTGCGGAAGCTGAAGCCGCGTCAGGGGAGAAGCTCGAGGCCTTTCGAGAGAAGATCGAGGCGCTTGAGCGCGACCTGGCCGAAGCACACGAACGTGTTGAAAAGGCTAAGTCAATGGCTGAGCGGACACGTGCTGGCCACGTCTACGTTATCTCCAATCTGGGGTCGTTCGGCGAGGATATCATCAAGATCGGACTGACGCGCCGGTTGGATCCGGACGACAGAGTCCGTGAACTGGGCGATGCGAGCGTGCCGTTCCTCTTCGATACCCACGCCCTCATCTACAGCGAAGACGCGCCGGCACTCGAAAGCGCGCTGCACAACGAGTTCGATTCCCGTCGCGTGAATGCTGCCAACCCGAGAAAGGAGTTCTTCCGAGTCGGGCTCGACGAGATAGAGCAAGCCGTTAGCCGTCTTGCGCCAGACGCCAACTTCTTTCGGGACCGCGAGGCGCAGGAGTATCGCGAGACGCTTGCTCTACGAAATCAGCAGGATATCGAGAAAGACAAGGCGGCCGAGACTGCATTTCCCGACGAGCTATAGCATCGACGATCCAATCTTCGTCTCGACGATGCTCCTGCCTTATTGTCGCGAGCTGGCGCTGGCGACGCTCCGGAGCGGTGCCTAGAGCTCCTGCGCCGCCTCGAGCACGGCCTCGACGTGGCCGGGCACCTTGACCTTGCGCCAGGCGCCGCGGATCACGCCCTTCTCGTCGATCAGGAAGGTGGCGCGGTCGATGCCCATGTACTTGCGGCCGTACATCGACTTTTCGACCCAGGTGCCGTAGGCCTCGCAGACCGACCCGTCCTCGTCCGAGGCCAGGGCGAAGGGCAGCTCGTACTTGGCCTTGAACTTGTCGTGCTTGGCGACGCTGTCCTTGGAGACGCCGATGATCTCGGCGTCGATCGCGGAGAAGTCGGGCAGGGCGTCGCGGAAGCCGCAGGCCTCCTTGGTGCAGCCCGGCGTGTCGTCCTTTGGGTAGAAGTAGAGCACGAACTTGCGGCCCTTCAGGCCCTTGAGGCTGACCTCGCCGCCGCCGTCCGTCGGCATCTTGAAGTTGGGGGCCTTGTCGCCGACGTCGGGCATGGCTTCGCTCCTCCTCTTGAATGGCTCCGGTGCAATCGCAGCTTCTGAGCTAGTGCAGGAGCGCGGCCGGTTCAAGATTCTCGGCTCCGAGCGGATCGCCGCGCTTGTTTTTCGGCAGCGGGCGGTTGTAAAGCTCGCCGCTAGATCGCGGCCTTGCAGCGTGGGTTTGGGCCGCTAAGGAGCGCGAAGGGGAGGGTGTCTTGAAGATCGGATTCATCGGCCTCGGCAACGTCGGGGGCAAGCTGGCGGGCAGCCTGCAGCGCAACGGCTTCGACCTGACCGTCCGCGATCTTGACGAGGCGGCGGCGGCACCCTTCCTGGAGGCCGGCGCGAACTGGGCGGAGAGCCCCGAGGCCATGGCCGAGGCCGTCGACCTGGTCATCACCTGCCTGCCCTCGCCGGCGGCCTGCCGGGCCGTGATGGAGGCCGAGGACGGCATCCTCGCCGGGCTCGATCAGGGCAAGCTCTGGATCGAGATGAGCACGACCGACGAGGCCGAGGTCAAGCGCCTGGCCGCGGCGGTCGAGGCTCGGGGCGCGGCGGCGCTGGAGGCGCCGGTCTCGGGCGGCTGCCACCGCGCGGCGACCGGCAACATCGCGATCTTCGCCGGCGGCGCGCGGCCGGCCTTCGAGCGCGCCCTGCCGGCGCTGCAGGCCATGGGCCGGCGGATCCTCCACGTCGGGCCGCTCGGCGCGGCCTCCGCCCTCAAGGTGATCACCAACTACCTGGCCTCGGTCCACCTGGTCGCCCTCGGCGAGGCCCTGACCGTGGCCAAGAAGTCCGGCCTCGACCTCGCCAAGACCTACGAGGGGATCAAGATCTCCTCCGGCAACTCCTTCGTGCACGAGACCGAGAGCCAGGTGATCCTCAACGGCAGCTACAACATCAACTTCACCATGGACCTGGTGATCAAGGACATGGGCCTGTTCGACAGCCTCGGCCGGCGCCTGGAGGTGCCGCTCGAGGTCTCGCCCCTGGTGCTCGATATCTTCAAGGACGGCCAGGCGCGCTACGGCGCGCGGGCCTGGTCCTCGATGATCGTCAAGCGCCTGGAGGAGTCCTGCGGGCTGGACCTCAGGGCCGAGGGCTTCCCGGAGGAGCTGGTCGACGACGAGCCGGAGGTGCCGGGGGCCGAGGTGCAGGCCGGCGCCACCTGAGGTCCGGGCCGGGGCCGCCTGAGCCTTGTTGCGGGCCCTGCCGACGCACAGATACACTGTCGAGATGCTTCTCGACAGGCTTCGCACAGCAGTCAGGAGGGTTCTGATGCCCTTGCCGACCGAGTCCTATGGCGACAGCCTCGGGCTGGTGCCCGAGAGCTTCCCCGATCCGGCCCAGGACCTGCCCGCGCCGGAAGGCGGCGGCACGCAGGAGGCCGTCCTGGCCGGCGGCTGCTTCTGGTGCGTCGAGGCGGTCTACAAGGCGCTGGACGGCGTCCTCGAGGTCACCTCGGGCTATGCCGGCGGCGACGCCGAGACGGCCGACTACCGCACGGTCTGCAGCGGCCGCACGGAGCATGCCGAGGTCGTCCGGGTCCGTTTCGACCCGGCGCGCATCAGCTACGGCACCTTGCTCAAGGTCTTCTTCGCCGTGGCCCACGACCCGACCCAGCTCGACCGCCAGGGCGCCGACATCGGCCGGCAGTACCGCTCGGCGATCTTCCCGGTCGATGCCGAGCAGAAGGCGGTCGCCGAGGCCTACATCGCCCAGCTCGACAGCGCCGGCGTCTTCGGCAGCCCGATCGTCACCACCCTCGAGCCGCTGGAGGCCTTCTTCGAGGCCGAGGACTATCACCAGGACTATGCCGCGCGGAACCCGAGCCAGCCCTACATCGCCTACAACACCGCGCCCAAGCTGGCCAAGCTCAGCAAGCAGTTCGGCGATCGGCTGAAGAAGGCTTAGGCGGATAGCTTCAGGACTCCGTTCCCTCCAATTGTCATTGTCGGACTTGATCCGACAATCCATCGTCGACCGAGTCTCGGACCTCGATGGACCCTCGGATCAAGTCCGAGGGTGACGGGCGGTGGGCTGGGTGGGTCCGTTCTCCGTTGTCCTCCACCTGGCCGCGGCGCACGAGCCTTTGCTCCTCACTTGTCATTGTCGGACTTGATCCGACAATCCATCGGCGACCGAGTCTCGGACCTCGATGGACCCTCGGGTCAAGTCCGAGGGTGACGGATTTCGGTGGTTTGGCGTTCTGCGGGTGAGACCGGAGCGGGTGCGACGGGCGGGCGCTCAGGCCTCTTTCTCCGCGGCCTCCTCGTCGAGCGGCGGGAGCTTTGCCGCCGGTTCCTCGACCATGTCCAGGAAGAGGTCGTGGACGCCTTCGGCGGTGGCCAGGAGGCGGGCGCGCAGGGCTTCGAAGTCCGCCAGGTCGAAGGCCTTGGAGAGCAGCTCCTTGAGGCCCTCGGGCGCGGTCTCTTCGTCGAGGTCGTCGCCCGCGGTCAGGCGCAGCAGGAGCTGCAGCTTGCGCATGAAGCGGGTGGCCGAGGCCAGGCGTTGCGCCGCCTTCGGGTCGAGGCAGCGGGCCTCGGCCAGCTTGACGAAGGCCCACTGGGTGGAGCGGTCGAGCACCTCGGGATGGGCCGGCGCGTGGCGGAGCTGCAGGCCCTGGGCCAGGAAGTCGAGGTCGACCAGGCCGCCGCGTAAGTGTTTCAGCGCCCAGGGCGAGCGGGCCGGGAACTCCTTCTCGATCCGCGCCCGCATCTCGGCGACGTCGCGCAGCAGCCGCTCCGGCGCGATCGGCGTCGTGAGCAGCGACCGGATCGCCCGGTCGATCGCTTCCGTGAAGGCCGGGTCGCCGACCACCACGCGGGCGCGGGTCAGGGCCATGCGCTCCCAGGTCCAGGCCTCCTCCCGGTGATAGCGCAGGAAGCCCTCCAGGCTGGTGGCGATCGGCCCGCTCTTGCCCGAGGGCCGCAGCCGCATGTCGACCTCCCAGAGCCGGCCCTCGGCGGTGGGCGCCGTCACCGCGGCGATGTAGCGCTGCGACAGGCGCGCCGAATAGGTCATGACGTCGAGCGGCTTCTCGCCGTCCGACTGGGTCGCGCCCTCGGCGGCGTCGAACAGGAAGATCAGGTCGAGGTCCGAGGTCGGGGTCATCTCCCGGGCGCCGAGCTTGCCCAGCGCCAGCACCGCCAGGCCGCCGCCCTCGATGCGGCCGTGGCGCCGGGCGAACTCCTCGATGACCGGCTCGTAGAGGCCCTCCAGGGCGATGTCGACGATGTCGCTGATCGCCCGGCCGGCCTCGTCGACGTCCAGGACCTGGCGCAGGGCATTGACGCCGACCTGGAAGCGCGCGTCGTTGGCCCAGCGGCGCGAGAAGTCGAGGACGTCCTGATAGTCCCGGGCCTGGCCGAGGGCCTCGTTCCAGGTCCGGCGCAGCTCCGACTTGCTCGGCCGCGGCCCGAAGAAGCCCTGGCTCAGCACCGAGTCGAGCAGGCCGGCGTTGCGGCTCAGGTGGTCGGCCAGGGCGGGCGCGCTGCCCATGATCTCGGCGATCAGCTTGAGCAGGCTGGGGTTGGCGCAGAGCAGCGAAAAGAGCTGCACGCCCGAGGGCAGGCCCGAGAGGAACTCGTGGAACTTGGCGATCGCCAGGTCCGGGTTCGGCGTGCGGCCGAGCGCTTCCAGCAGGGCCGGCATCAGCTCGGTCAGGAGCTGGCGGCTGCGCTCGCTGCGGGTCGCCCGGAAGCGGCCGTGATGCCAGCTCCGCACCAGGTTGAAGACCGCCGCGCCGTCGCGGTAGCCGAGGGTCGAGAGCGTGGCGACGGTGTCCGGGTCCGGCTCGCCGCCGGTGAAGACCAGGTTGCCCGGGCCGGAGAGCGAGGGCGCGTCCTCGAAGAGCTCGGCGTAGCGGGCTTGGACCCGCTCCATGGCCTTGAGCGTCGCCGCCGCGAAGGACTCCCTGTCTTCGAAGCCCATGAAGGCGGCGATCGCGGCCAGGCCGGCCTCGTCGTCCGGCAGGGTCTGGGTCTGCTGGTCCTCGACCATCTGCAGCCGGTGCTCGAGGGTGCGCAGGTAGCGGTAGCTCGCCGACAGCTCGGCGGCGGTCTTCTCGTCTATCCGCCCCGCCGCGACCAGCGCCTGCAGCGCCTCCAAGGTGCGCGGGCAGCGCAGGCCGGGCTCGCGGCCGCCGTAGATGAGCTGCTGGGTCTGGGCGAAGAACTCGATCTCCCGGATGCCGCCGCGGCCGAGCTTGATGTTGTGGCCGGCCAGGCTGATCACGCCGCCGCCGCGATGGGCGATGATCTGGCGCTTGATCGAGTGGATGTCGTCGATCGCCCAGAAATCCAGGTGCTTGCGCCAGACGAAGGGGCGCAGCTCCTGCAGGAAGGCCTTGCCGAGCGCCAGGTCGCCGGCCGCCGGGCGGGCCTTGATCATGGCCGCCCGCTCCCAGTTCTGGCCCAGGGTCTCGTAGTAGGTCAGGGCGGCGCCGTAGGAGATGGCCACCGGCATGGCGCCGGGGTCGGGCCGCAGCCGCAGGTCGACCCGCGCCACGTAGCCGTCGACCGTCCGCTCCTCGATCAGCGAGACCAGGTCGCGGGTCAGGCGGACGAAGAACTCGGGCGCCGTACGGTCGGCCAGGAGCTGCAGCTTCCTGGCCTCGTAGATGACGATCAGGTCGATATCGGACGAGTAGTTGAGCTCGCCGGCGCCGCCCTTGCCCATGGCCAGGACGACGTAGCCGCAGCCCCGCTCGGGCTCGGCCTCGTCGGCGAGGGCGATCTGGCCCCGGCCGGCGGCATGGCGCAGCAGGAAGCCGATCGCGGCGGACAGCGCGGCGTCGATGAAGTCGCTTAGGGCTCCGGTAACCCTTTCGAGCGACCAATGGCCGGTGATGTCCGCCAACGCCACCAGCAGGGCCAGACGGCGCCGGGCCACACGCAGGGCGCGCATGGCCGCCTTGCGGTCCCGCTCCGGCGCCAGTTCACCCTTGAGCCCGCCAAGGACTTGATCTAACACGATGTCCGGACCAAGGGTGAGGAGCTCGAGGGCGAAGCCGAGGTCGGCTACGAGGGCTCTGCCGAGAAACGGGCTGTTGCCGAAGACCGCTTCCAGCAAACGGCGGCTGGCGGGGTCGTCGGCGAGTTGCTCTGCCCGTTCGACGAGCTCAGCGGTGGCCAGACGCTGTGCGGCCTCGCCCCACTGCTCGAGCCCTCTGGCCGCGCGTTCCGGATCGGCTGGGCGCGGCAGCCGATCGAGAGACTCCCGAATGAAGTGCCCGTCCATCAGCGAACGAGAGCCATAGCGTCACCGTGCAGGATCGCAGCCCCCTCCAACCCGATCGCGGCCAACCCGATCGCGCCCAACCCGATCATGCGGCCGGCCCGGAGCGCTCGCAAGGGAGCAGGCCCGCCAGGCCCGCGAAAGCGGCGCGCGCCCGCAAGCGCTGGACCTGGCATCGCTACCTGAAGCTGGCCCTCGAGGCCGGCATCGGCGTCCTCGCCGGCCTGATCATCCTCAGCGGTGTCGCCGTCTGGCGGCTGTCGTCCGAACCGGTCCGGCTCGATTTCCTGACGCCCTATCTCGAACAGGCCTTCAACTCCGAGGAGCGCGGCCTGCTCGCCGAGGTCGAGGAGACGCTGCTGACCTGGGAGGGCTGGCCGCGCAACGTCGACCTGCGGGTGCGCCGCCTGCTGCTGCGCGATCCCGAGGGCCAGCCGGTGGCCTTCCTGCCCGACGTGGCGGTCACCCTGAGCCTGCGCGCCCTGCTCAAGGGCACCATCGCGCCGACCCGGGTCGAGGTGATCCGGCCGCTCATCGTCGTCGAGCGCCAGGCCGACGGCCGCTTCATGATCGGCTCGGCCCAGGCCGGCGAGACCCAGACGGCCGCGCCCTTCCCGCCCCATGGCGAGGGCAAGCAGATCCTCAGGGCCGTGGTCGACGACCTGCTGGCCCGGCCGGACCCCCGGCGCCGGCTCAGCTTCATGACCCGCATCAGGATCGAGGACGCCCAGGTGGCGGTTCGGGACAAGGTCCGCGGCGTCGACTGGCATGCCTCCAAGGTGATCCTGGACCTGCGGCGCGGGGCGCCCGGCATCACCGGAGAGATGGCCGCCCAGCTCGACCTGCCGGACTCGCCGGTCGGCGTCGAGATGGCCTTCACCTACGACGAGCAGAGCGGCCTGGTCGACCTGGCGAGCAGCTTCGGCGGCCTGCAGATCGCCTCCCTGCCCGGCGACTGGTCGGCCCTGGAGCGGCTGCGCGGCCTGCAGGCGCCGCTCGGCGGCTCGGTCGCGGCGACCCTGTCGCTCGGCGGCCGGCTGGACAGCGCCACCTTCGACATCGCCGCGGAGAGCGGCCTGCTCGATCTCGGCGATCTCCTGCCGGAGCCGCGGCCGCTGCGCGGCCTCAACATCAGCGGTGCCTTCGACGGCCGCGAGCAGCGCATCAAGCTCTACGACGCGCACCTGGACTTCGGCAGCGCGGCGGCGCCGGGGCCCGGGCTGACGCTGAGCGGCGAGGCGCTTCTGTGGGGGGACAGCGGCAGCTTCGCGGGCGAGCTGAAAGTCAGCGACCTGGCCATGGCGGAGACCGACCTCTATTGGCCGCTCGGCATGGACGAAGGCGCGCGCGACTGGATCACCGAAAACATCACGGCCGGCACCTTGGAGTCCGGGCAGCTGACCCTCAGAGCCAGCGTCGGGCCGGATGGCGGGCTCTCCGTCGATCCCGATGTGCTGAACGGCAGCTTCCGCTACCGCGGCCTCGAGATTCACTATCTCAGGCCGATGCCGCCGATCCGCCAGGTCACGGGAAGCGCGACCTTCGACGCCCGCGGCATGCGCTTCAAGGCCGAGGGCGGGCGCAGCGGCGAGATCGAGATCGGCGCCACCGACCTGACCATCGAGGGCTTCGACCGCGACGGCCCCGAGATCATGGAGATCAAGTTCCCCGCCAAGGGGCCCTTGCGCGCGCGCCTGGAGCTGCTCAACCACGAGCGCCTCGGCCTGATCGACAAGCTGGGGCTCGACCCGGCGCAGACGGCGGGCCGGGCCGAGAGCCAGACCACGTTCCGCTTCCCGTTGCTCAGCGACCTGAGCTTCGACGAGGTCGAGCTGGTGACCCAGGCGGAGCTGTTCGACGTGGCGATCGGCAAGCTGCTGCTCGGCAAGGACGCCGCCAAGGGGCGACTGTCCCTGGCCTTGGACAAGGACGCCATGTGGGTGCGCGGCAGCCTCGAGCTCGACGGCGTGCCGCTGCAGCTCGATTGGCGCGAGGCCTTTTCCGACGGCCCGGGGCCGCAGAGCCAGTACCAGGTCCGGGTGCCCTCGATGGACGACGCGGCGCGGGCGCGCTTCGGCTTCGATTTCCTGGAGGGCTTGAGCGGGCCGATCTCCGCCTCCCTGGCGGTCAAGCGCGAGCGCGACGAGAGCGGCAGCATCGAGGCGGCGCTGAACATGCAGCAGGCGCAACTGGTGAGGCCGGAGCTGCATTGGTCGAAGGCGGCGGGCGAGCCCGGCGAGGTCCGCTTCGTGCTGACTCTGGCCGGCGATCGCCTGGTAGCGCTGCGCGATCTGGAAGCGGCGATGGGCAACATGACCTTGAGCGCGAATGCCCGCTTCGACGCGGCCGGCGAGCGCCTCGAGCAGATCCGCTTCGACCGCCTGACCTTCAACGACAACGACCTGACCAACGTCACGGTGAACAACAGAGGCGAGGGCCTGGATATCGAGATCGGCGGCGGCGTGCTGAACGCGGCGCCCTTCCTGGACGATGAGGACGAGGACACGGCGGC
This sequence comes from Kiloniellales bacterium, assembly GCA_028280455.1. GTDB lineage: Bacteria > Pseudomonadota > Alphaproteobacteria > Kiloniellales > JAKSDN01 > JANQLT01. The sequence goes on along the minus strand of JANQLT010000013.1, from coordinate 1,345 downwards.
GGCGGCCGACGAGCCGGCAGAGCCGCTGAGGCTCGTCGCCCGCAACATCCGCCGGCTCTCCTTCGGCGACGGCCGCTACCTCGAGGGCGTCGCCTTCGCGCTCGACCGGCCGGCCGAGCGCTGGGAGCAGATCCAGCTCATCGGCCAGGTGCCGCAGCATCTCTGGCAGCGCGACAGCCAGGTGGCGGCGATCGACGGGCTCGGCGAGGCTGCGCGCGACGGCCGCTTCATCGAGATCAACTACCGGCCCAAGCCGGGCGGCGGCAACAAGCTCGACGTGGTGACCAACGACGCCGGCTCGGTGCTGCGCGCGCTCGACCTGCTCGACACTGTCGAGGGTGGCGAGATGACCATCACCGGCGAGCGCGAGGCGCCCGGCGGGGTGCTGCGCGCCTCGGTCGAGGCCGACGACTTTACCCTGATCGACGCGCCGGTGCTGGCCGAGGTCCTTTTGGTCGCTTCGCTCACCGGCATCGTCGACGTGCTGTCCAGCGACGGCATCCCCTTCGAGCGGCTGGTCGGCGAGGTGACCCTGGAGGACGACGTGATCAAGAGCGAGCTGCTGCGCGCCTACGGGGCCTCGCTCGGCATCACCGCCAAGGGGGAGGTCGACCTCGAGCAGGACGGCGTCGACCTGCGCGGCACCATCGTGCCGGTCTACGGCCTGAACCAACTGCTGGGCGAGATCCCGGTGCTCGGCACCATCCTGACCGGCGGCGAGGGCGAGGGATTCGTCGCCTTCACCTACGACGTCACCGGCACCCTCGACGCGCCCCAAGCCAGCGTCAACCCGCTCTCCGCCCTCGCCCCCGGCTGGCTCCGCGGCATCTTCAGCGGCGAGGGCAAGGGCGAGGAGCCGACGGTGTTTCCGGAGGGGAAGGGGCGATAGGCCCGAGGGGCTTTGTCGATGCGCCGAGTATTGCTGACAGTCTTGAGGCGGCAGCTCCGCAAGCTGATCAATGACGTGGAGAAAGGCGAGGAAATCCTGGTGACCCGGCGCGGTCGACCGGTCGCCAAGCTCTTGCCCCACGGCAGCGCAAAGACGGACTCCCCAAGCTGGACTACGGCCTGCGAGCGCATGATGGCGCGCCTGGAAGAGGGCGCTTCGTTGCGCGGTCTGAAGGTCGACCGGCAGGAGCTCTACCGCTCGTAGACCGGCTTTCCCTGGAGCATTGCCGGGTTAGGTGGCATCGCCGGCGCGCTACCGAAGGGAAACGAACCGCCCCCTCACCCAGCTCCGGCTAGGGCTCGGCTGCGCCTCGCCAAGCCTGCGCATCCCTCTCCCCCGTCGGGGGAGAGGGCGTGGAGGCTTAGCGAAGCCGAAGGCTGAGCTTAGCCGGAGCCG
>JANQLT010000208.1 GCA_028280455.1 Kiloniellales bacterium | reverse complement strand
CACCGGCCCGCTCCCCCTCCCGGCCACCCACGGCAGTATCCTATTGGGTGGCCGGGAGGGGGAGCGGGCCGGTGCCGTCCGATCGGAAAACGCGCTAGCGAGCGCCGAGGCCTGTCGCTTCAGATGCCGCCGTTGCTCTGGCGGTCTGCTTCCGACGCCTGATCGGGCGAACGCGGTTCTGGTCCATCGGCGCCGGGACCGGCAACCTCGACCATGAGCTCTTCAGGATCGGAGATCTGCGTTTGCACCTGCGGGCAACGCAGACAGGCGGCCGAGCCTTCCTGAGCATGCCAACGGCAGGTCTTGCGGATCGCACAGGGCGGCAGCGACTCGACGGCCGTCGGCAGCAGATCGACGATGCGCGCGGCAAGGCGGCAGGAGCCACCATGGAAATGCTGGCAACGTGACTCCTGACAGGGCGCGGCGAAGCGGAGCACCTCGGTCGGCGGCAGAGGCGACGTCGCTTGCAGGAGGTCGTCGGTGACCGGCAGATGCGCGTTCAGGTAGGCGATCTCCTGCCTTCCATCCCGCCCGGTCATCACGCCAAGCACCTGCGCTTGCGCCATGTCAGGCTGCGCGCTGGGACAGGTCAGCGCCTGGCCCGCTGCCGGCCGAGGCATCCGCCTAGCCCGCTATCCGAGTCCGATGAGATCGTGCGGCGGGATGAAGCCAATCGTCGCCTTGCCGCCGGAAATCCCGACCGCCGCATCCAGCTCCTCGGGAAGTCCGGCAGATTTCAAGATGTCACCCGCCAGCCCTTCCAGCTTGGCAGGCGTCATGTTGCCGAGCCTGTCGAGGTCCAGAATGAGGCCAATGATGATCGGGCCGGGCAGCGGATTGAGTCTGAAGTCCTGGGGCGCGACGCTCGTTTGGATTGCGCTTTGGACCTGCTTGTTCACGGCAGACTTCAATTCCTCTATCGATATCGATTGCGGATTACGGCTTGGCATGGACCACACTCCCAATTCGATTGGGCGGATCCGCAGCGAACTCTGCAAACCGCCCATCAATCTGTAGGCCGCTACGCGTGCAAGCGACCGGAACGACAATGTCACGATTAATAGCATTTCTAATCAATCTTAGATAGTTCTAATCGATCGACCAGGCGGCTCGCCGAGTGCCATGACTCGTCAGCCGCGCCCGAGAGAAAGATCGCTGGGCGGTCTGACTCGGCCGCAGGAAGACGGCGTAAGCCGCGATTGGCGACTCTCGCTATCCCCGTCGGGAGACCAGCAGCTCGGCGGTGCTGCGGCTCTGCTGCCGCGCCAGCACCGACCGGAGGTTCTCCAGCAGCGCGTCGATCCCGCCGTCGCCCCGGCGGATCACGCTGTCGAACTCGGTGCGCTGGGTGATCACCATGCTGACGCCTTCGACCACGATGTCGACCACGCGGAAGCTCCCGCCGTCGCGCCGCAGCCGCCAGATCACGGCGATCGGCTCGCCGGCCGGCTGGTTCAGCCGGCTGGGCACGAGCACGCCCTGACGGCCGCGGTCGCGCGCCTGCCCGACCTCCAGGGTCTCGCCGGCATAGGCTTCGAGGCGCCGGGCATAGGTGGCCAGCACGAAGGCCTCGAAGAGCTCGAGGAAGTTCCGGCGTTCGTCGCTCGAGGCCGCGCGCCAGTGGCGGCCGAGCACCAGGCGGCCGATCAGCGCGACATCGAAGTAGTCCTGCAGCATGCCTTCGATGGCGAGCCGGCGGTCGCCGCGCGTCAGGCTGTCGTCTGAAAGAACGAGCGTGGCTTCATCGCCGAGGCGCTCGACGAAGGCGCTGGCGTCTTCCGCCGCCCGGGCCGAGAAGGCCAGCGCGAGGGTGACCAGCATGAAGGCGATCACGCCGTAGGCTTGGATCAGCAGGTAGCGGCCCGTCAGGGCAGGAAGGTCTCGGCGCATTCCCTGGCCTCCTGTGAACGGCTTTCCGTTTCTCCGCGGCTTCTTCCGTCCGGCTTCGATGCGGCACGCTGCACGCTCGTTACAAGCGACGCTTTATGCCCGTCTGCGATGAGTGAAACTCGTCGCAGACTGTAAGCGTTCAGACGCCACGCAGGCTTTTCCTCGCTTCGCTGCGGGCGCGCGGTCGCGCTTGCCAGACCGCGAATGAGTTCCACTCATCGCCGTCTGGTATGAGTCACTACGCGCGAGTCATGCTGCCGGATCGCCGCGGGACGGGTGCCGTTCTGCGCTTCTCGAATTTGTGATGGACACAAGACGGCCACAGGGCCGCCGCGATCAGGCGGTCTCGGGGCCCTCGACGGCCTTGGCGCCGGCCCAGTGGTCGACCGGGCCGCTGCCCTGGCCGAGGCCGGGCGCCCGGCGGATCGCCTCCTGCAGGTAGAGGCGCGCGCGCCGCACCGCCGGCTCCAGGCCGAGGCCCTGGGCCAGGCCCGCGGCGATGGCGGAGGCCAGCGTGCAGCCGGTGCCGTGAGTCTGGTCGCTGGCGATGCGCGGGCTCTCGTAGCGCTCCAGACCGCCCTCGTGGAGCAGCAGGTCGACCAGGGTCTCGCCCTCCAGGTGGCCACCCTTGAGCAGGACCGCGGCGGCACCGCGCGCGCGCAAGGCCTCGGCCGCGGCCGGCATGTCCGCCGGGCCGGCGATCGTCAGGCCGCTCAGGCGCTCAGCCTCCGGGACGTTGGGGGTCAGCAGGCCGGCCAGCGGCAGCATGCGCGCCAGCAGCGCGTCCTCGGCGCCAGGGTCGAGCAGCGGATCGCCGCTCTGCGCCACCATGACCGGATCGACGACGATCGGCACCGCACCGGCCTGCTCCTCGAGCACCTCGGCCACCGCTTCGATGGTCGCCACGTCGCCGAGCATGCCGGTCTTGATCGCGTCGGCGCCGATGTCCTCGAGCACCAGGCGCATCTGCTGCCGGATGAAGTCCGGCGGCACGCCGTGAATGCCGAAGACGCCGCGGGTGTTCTGGGCGGTCAGCGCCGTGATCGCCGTCGCCGCATAGCCGCCGAGCGCCGTGACGGCCTTGATGTCCGCCTGAATGCCGGCGCCGCCGCCGGAGTCCGAGCCGGCGGCGATCAGGACACGGCCTTTCATGGCAGCCCGCTTTCGAGATTTGCCGAGGGCACGCGAACGATCCGCCCCCTCACCCAGCTCCGCCTAAGCTCGGCTGTCGCCTCGCCAAGGCTGCGCATCCCTCTCCCTCGACGGGGGAGAGGGGAAGATGGGTGTGGCAGGGCCTCTGAATAGCCCCTCTCCCTTGAGGGGAGAGGGAGGGGCCCGCCGCGCAGCGGTGGGAGGGTGAGGGTGACCATCGGAACCTGAGACAATTCGATACCGTACTCACCCACGGCGGGCGATGGCATCGATGGTCTCGACCAGGTGGTTGACCAGCGCGCCGATCTTGGCTTCGTCCTCACCCTCGGCCATGACCCGGATCAAGGGCTCGGTGCCGGACTTGCGGATCAGCACGCGGCCGGCGTTGCCGAGTGCGGCCTTGGCCGCCTCGATCTCCTTCTGAACGCGCTGATCCTCGAGCGGCGCGCCGCCGTTGATGCGCACGTTGCGCATGATCTGCGGCAGGGGATCGAACAGCCGCGTGACTTCGCTCGCCGTGCGGCCCGACTGGATCACCGCCGCCAGGACCTGCAGGGCGGCGATCAGGCCGTCGCCGGTGGTGGTGTAGTCGGACAGGACGATGTGGCCGGACTGCTCGCCGCCGACGTTGCAGTCGCGCTCGCGCATCGATTCGACCACGTAGCGGTCGCCGACCGGCGTGCGGTAGAGCGCCAGCGCGAGGCCCTCGAGATAGCGCTCCAGCCCGAGGTTCGACATCACCGTGGCGACCAGGCCGCCGCCGCGCAGGGCGCCGCTCTCCTGCCAGGCGCGCGCGACCAGGGCCATGAGCTGGTCGCCGTCGACCACCTGGCCGTGCTCGCAGGCGACGATCAGGCGGTCGGCGTCGCCGTCCAGCGCGATGCCGATATCGGCGCCGTGCGCGACCACCGCCTCCTGCATGAGCAGGGGCTTGGTCGCGCCGCAGTCCTTGTTGATGTTCATGCCGTCGGGGCCGACGCCGAGCGGCACGACCTCGGCGCCCAGCTCGTAGAGCACGGTGGGCGCCACCCGGTAGGCCGCGCCGTTGGCGCAGTCGACGACGATCTTCAGGCCGTCGAGCCGCAGGCCCTTCGGGAAGCTCATCTTGACGAACTCGATGTAGCGGCCGATGGCGTCGTCCAGCCGGCGCGCGCGTCCCAGCTTGTTCGAGGGCGCCAGCTCGGCGGGCTCCGCCATGCGCGCCTCGATGGCCGCCTCGACCTCGTCGGAGAGCTTGTAGCCGTCCGGGCCGAAGAGCTTGATGCCGTTGTCCTCGTAGGCGTTGTGCGAAGCGGAGATGACCACGCCGAGGTCGGCGCGCAGCGAGCGCGTCAGCATGGCCACGGCCGGCGTCGGCAGCGGGCCGAGCAGCACCACGTCCATGCCCACGGCGATGAAGCCGGCGGTCAGCGCCGGCTCGAGCATGTAGCCGGAGAGCCGGGTGTCCTTGCCGATGACCACCAGGTGGCGATGCTCGCCGCGGGTGAACTGGGCGCCGGCGGCCATGGCGACCTGCAGCACCGTCTCTGCGGTCACCGCCCCTTCGTTCGCCTTGCCGCGAATGCCGTCCGTGCCGAAAAGCTCGCGCTTCACGCTCTATGAACCTCCTGTCCGATGAGACCCTAGGCGACCGCCTGGGCGGGCGGCTCCGGCTTGGCTTCGACGATGGCCTGCCAGACGGCGAAGGCCTGGGCCGTCTCGGCCACGTCGTGGACCCGCACGATCTGCGCGCCGCGCTCGAGCCCGGCCAGCGCCGCGGCCAGGGAGCCGGCGAGCCGCCGCTTGGCCTCGGACTCGCCGGAGATCTTGCCGATGAAGCTCTTGCGGCTGACGCCGAGCACGACGGGGCAGCCGAGGCCGTGGAACAGCGCGAGCTGCTCCAGGAGCTGCAGGTTGTGCGCCATGGTCTTGCCGAAGCCGATGCCCGGGTCGACGGCGATGCGCGCGCGCGCGATGCCGGCCGCCTCGCAGGCCGCGACCCGCGCCTCCAGCCAGTCGTAGACGTCGAGCGCCACGTCCTCGTACCGCGGCGCCTTCTGCATCGAGCGCGGCTCGCCCTGCATGTGCATCAGCACGACCGCGGCGCCGGACTGGGCGACGGCGCCGAGGCTGACCGGGTCGCCGGTCAGGCCGGTGACGTCGTTGACGATCCTGGCGCCGGCCTCGAGGGCCGCGCGCATGACCACCGAGCGGCGGCTGTCGATCGAGACCAGGGCGCCGGCCTTCGCCAGGCCGCGCACCACCGGCATGACCCGGCGCATCTCCTCCTCCGCCGGCACCGGCTCGGCGCCGGGCCGGGTCGACTCGCCGCCGACGTCGAGGATCGCCGCGCCGGCCTCGCGCATGGCCAGGCCGGCCTCGATGGCCCGCCCCGGCTCGAAGTGGTCGCCGCCGTCGGAGAAGCTGTCGGGGGTGACGTTGATCACGCCCATGACCCGGGGCCGGCTCATGCCCAGGCCGGCGAAGGCCGGGCGCGGGTTGCTCAGGCGGTCGAGCAGCTCCCAGGCCTCGGGCGCGCTGGCCCAGCGCTCGCCGATCGCCTGCTCGATCAGCTCGGCCGTCGCCACGGTCGAGCGCTCGATCCGCCCCGGCGCCGGCCGCCGGATCGCCTCGCAGGCGGAAAAGGCAAGGGGCCCGCCGGCCAGCGGCAGCGCCGAGGCCGGCGCCGACGAGCGAACGCTGATGGCCAGAGGCCGACAGACAAGCGCGGAGACCATGATCCGCTGCTTATAGCCAAGGCCGCAGCCCCTGGAAAGCCGCGGGAGGGGTCATTCTTGGGGGAAGCAAAAGGCCGCGACGAGCGAATGCGAACGCCGCGGCCTTTCGATCTGCTGTCGCCGACTCAGCCCTCGGGCTGGGGCTCGGGCTCTAGGCCGCCGCTAGGGGGTTCCTTGCCGGGCTTGCCGCTGGAGGGCACCGAGGAGCGGCGGCCGCTCTCGCCGGCCGGGCCGGTGGTGTCGGAGCGGTCGACGGCCTCGCCGCGCAGGATCGCCTGCACCTCCTCGCCCGAGAGGGTCTCGTACTCGAGCAGGCTCTTGGCGAGCTTGTGCAGGTCCTCCATGTGGTCCTCGAGGACGCCGCGGCCCCTGGCCTCGGCCTCGTCGACCAGGCGGCGGATCTCCTCGTCGATCAGCCGCGCCGTCGCCTCGGACATCGACTGCTGGCGCGCCACCGAGTGGCCGAGGAAGATCTCCTCCTGGTTCTCGTTGTAGCGCAGCGGCCCAAGCTTCTCGCTCATGCCGTACTCGGTGACCATGGCGCGGGCCATGTTGGTCGCCTGCTGGATGTCGTTGCCGGCGCCGGTGGTGATGTGCTCCGCGCCGTAGATCAGCTCCTCGGCCAGGCGGCCGCCGAACATCATCGCCAGCTTGGCCTCGAGCTCGGACTTCTTGTAGCCGTAGCGGTCGCGCTCCGGCAGGTTCATGGTGACGCCGAGCGCGCGGCCGCGCGGGATGATGGTGACCTTGTGCAGCGGGTCGTTGCCCGGCACGAAGAGGCCGACCAGGGCGTGACCGGCCTCGTGATAGGCGGTCAGCTCCTTCTCCTCCTCGGTCATCACCATGGAGCGCCGCTCGGAGCCCATCAGCACCTTGTCCTTGGCGTTCTCGAAGTCGGCCATGGTCACCACGCGCTTGCTGGCGCGGGCCGCCAGCAGGGCCGCCTCGTTGACCAGGTTGGCCAGGTCGGCGCCGGAGAAGCCGGGCGTGCCGCGGGCGATGACCCGCGGTTCGACGTCGGGCGCCAGCGGCACCTTGCGCATGTGCACCTTGAGGATCTTCTCGCGGCCAAGGATGTCCGGGTTCGGCACCACGACCTGACGGTCGAAGCGGCCGGGGCGCAGCAGCGCCGGGTCGAGCACGTCGGGGCGGTTGGTGGCGGCGATCAGGATGACGCCCTCGTTGGCCTCGAAGCCGTCCATCTCGACCAGGAGCTGGTTCAGCGTCTGCTCGCGCTCGTCGTTGCCGCCGCCGAGGCCGGCGCCGCGATGCCGGCCGACGGCATCGATCTCGTCGATGAAGATGATGCAAGGCGCGTTCTTCTTGCCCTGCTCGAACATGTCGCGCACGCGGCTGGCGCCGACGCCGACGAACATCTCGACGAAGTCGGAGCCGGAAATGGTGAAGAAGGGCACGTTGGCCTCGCCGGCGATCGCCCGGGCGAGCAGCGTCTTACCGGTGCCCGGAGGGCCGACCAGCAGGCAGCCCTTGGGGATCTTGCCGCCGAGGCGCTGGAACTTCTGCGGGTCGCGCAGGTACTCGACGATCTCCTGCAGCTCGCTCTTGGCCTCGTCGATGCCGGCGACGTCGTCGAAGGTGACGCGGCCGACCTTCTCGGTCAGCAGGCGGGCGCGGCTCTTGCCGAAGCCCATAGCCTTGCCGCCGCCGGACTGCATCTGGCGCATGAAGAAGATCCAGACGCCGATCAGCAGCAGCATCGGGAACCAGGACATCAGGATCTGCAGGAGAGGGTTCATCTCCTCTTCCGGCGCGGCGGTGATGCGCACGCCGTTCTCGCGCAACTGCGGCACCAGGTTGGCGTCCATCGGCGCGAAAGTCTGGAACTGCCGCCCGTCGCGCGACTGGCCGGTGACCTGCTGGCCTTGGATCGTCACCTCCAGCACCTGGCCGGCTTCGACCTGGTCGATGAAGTCGGAGAAGGCGAGCTGCTGCTGCGGCCCGCGCGTCGCCGTGCCCTGGAACAGGTTGAACAGGGCGAAAAGCACCAGGACGATGATGATCCAGAGTGCAGCGTTGCGGCTGAAATTCACGTTACGGCACCTCACTGATGGGGCGCGCCAGAACGGTCGCGGGGCTCCGCCGCGACCCGGCAGAGACGCTCTCAGCGCCTTGGGTAAGAGATAATATGCAATCTCGTCTAAGCAACCGTGAATTCCCCGCCGATAAGCGGCCTTCGCGGCGCGAAATGGCAGTCCTGCACCAGCTTGCGGGCCGCCGGATCCCGATAATAGCCCAGTTGCGGCACCGCCAATAGCCCATCCGCGTCGCCGAAGGCCGGCAGCGGCGCCCGCACCGGCGCCGGCGGCCTGGGCCCCGGCAGCGCCAGCGCCCGGCCGCCGGCGGTGCCGAGCGGGCCCAGGCTCAAGGCCCGGCCCCGCAGGCCCGCCGGGCGGCCGAGCCGGTAGCGGAAGCGGCCGTCCCACAGGCCGCGAGCCCCCGGCTCCAGGGCCAGGCGGGGCACCTTGGCGGCCTCGCGGACGACCAGGATCGCCCCCTCGCGGCCCGGCCGCAGGCGGCAGCCGCCGAGGGTCGCGCCCTTGAAACCCGCGAGATCCGGCCCCGTCAGGGCGGCATGCAGGCGCAGCAGGCGCTCGAAGCGCGGCGGATAGTCGGCGCCGCCGACCGTGGCCAGCAGCCCGGCCAGGGCCCGCAGCGAGACCTCCTCGGGCGCCGCCGCCAGGGCCCCGGCCCGCAGACGCAGGCTGCCGTCGTCGGCCAGGCGGGCGGCCCGGGCCAGGAGCTCGGCCACCGCCGCCTCCAGGGCCACGCGGGCCCGGCCCAGATGGCCGGCCGCGTCGGCCAGCCGGCGCTCCAGGAGGGGCTCGTCGGTCAGGCCGGCCAGGGCGCCGCGCAGCCGGCTACGGCCGAAGCGCGGGTCGCGGTTGCTCGGGTCCTCCAGCCAGTCCAGGCCGGCCGCGCGCAGGCCGGCCCGCAGCCGCGCCCGCGGCACGCCGAGCAGCGGCCGCAGGATCCGCAAATCGGGGGTCTCGACCAGGGGCGCCATGGCGGCCAGGCCGTCGAGCCCGCTGCCCCGCGCCAGGTTGAGCAGCAGGGTCTCGGCCTGGTCGTCGCGCTGCTGACCCAGGAGCAAGTGCAGCAGGCCGTGCCGCCGGCACCAGTCCCGCAGCAGCGCGTGGCGGGCGCGCCGGGCCTCGGCCTGCAGGTTGGCCTCGGGCTTGGCGCCGCGCCAGGTCAGGACGACCGGCTCCAGGCCGAGCCCGGCGGCCTGCGCGGCGACGCCGCGGGCCTCGCCCCGGGAGCCGCGGCGCAGGCCGTGATCGACGATCAAGGCGGTGACCCGGCCGCCGCGCGCGGCCGCCCAGCGGCCGGCCAGGGCGGCCAGGGCCAGGCTGTCCGAGCCGCCGGACAGGCCGACGGCCAGCCAGGGCGCCGGCTCGAAGGGCCCGAGGCCCGCCATCAGTTCTTCGAAGTCGGAGTCCCGGAGCGGCTCGGCCCGGCTGGCGGCGTCACCGGCCATCGCCCTGCCGCCCGGGCCCAGTCCGCCGCGGGATCAGCCGCAGGACAGGCGTTGCCGCTCGCGCTGGGCCTGCTGCAGGACGTTGGCGGGCGCCTTGGGGTAGCGCCGCAGCAGCTCGTTCAGGGTGCCGCAGGCGTCCGGGCCCTGGCCCAGGGCGGCCAGCGACTTGGCCAGCTTGAGCAGGTTGTCCGGCGCCTTGCCGCTGTTCGGGTACTGCTGGAAGCCCTCGGCGAAGGTCACGGCCGCCTCGCGGTACTGGCCGCGCACGTACTGGGTCTCGCCCAGCCAGTACTTGGCGTTGCCGGCCAGCGGGTCTTCCGGGTGCTGCACCAGGAAGGCGCCGAGCGCCTGCTCCGCGGCCGGGTAGTTGGCCTGGCTGAGCAGGCCGAAGGCGTGGTCGTACTGCTCCTTGGCCGTGGCGAACTGCGCCGTCGCGGCGGCCGTCTGGGTCTGCGTCTGGGCCGGGGCCAGGGGCTGGGCCTGTGCAGGGGCTTGGCCGGCTTGGGCCGGGGCGCCGGGCTGCAGGGTGCCTTGGGCGGCCTGCTGGCGCAGGGCCTCGAGGCTGTTCGCCGAGACGCTGCCGATCACCTGACCGCCGGTCTCGCCGGCCGCCAGTTGGCCGCCGCCGGCCGGCGCCTGGGCGCGCCCGCTGCTCAGGCTGGCGATCGCCGGCTGCTCGGGCGCCTGGCCCGCCAGCTCGCCGGACTGCTGCTGCAGGTCGGCCGGCGAGGCCAGGCCGCCGCCCGGCAGCACCGACTGCTGCTCCAGGCGATCGAGGCGCGCGTAGACGTCGTTGGTCAGGCCGTCGATCTTGCGGCTGAGCTGGTTGATCCGGAAGTCGACCTGCTCGATCTGCCCGGTCAGGCTGCGGATCTGGGTCTCGAGCTGGGAGATGCGCAGCTCCAGGCGGGCCGCCATCGGCCGGCCGAGGTCGCCGCCGGCGGCGCTCGAGCTGCCGCCGGTCTGCGCCTGGCCGCCGTAGACGTAGCCCTGCAGCGTCTTCAGCTCCTGCTGCAGGCGCTGCACCTGGGCGCGGATGTCCTGCGCGGCGGCCGGCAGCGCCGGCGCCAAGATCAGGCAGGCCAGAAGCAGGCAGGCGGCGGCGCGGGTCATGGCCAGCGCGGCACGGCCGGAACGGCCGGTCTTGTCCATCATCTCATCGTACTCCGCTCGGCGTCGCTGTGCCCTGCCCCGCAGCCGACCAGATCACGCCGCGCGTTTGGCAGAATTATGGCGATCGCAGTGCGCGCGGCCGGGCCGCGTCCCGCCCGGGCTCGGCCCGGCGACGCGGCCCCGGTCGGCCGGCTTCGGCGGGCGCGGCTCAGTTGACGACGAAGACCGAGCGCCGGTTCTGGGCCCAGGCGTCCTCGTTGGAGCCCAGCACCGCCGGACGCTCCTTGCCGTAACTGATCGTCGACAGCCGGTTGGCGTTGGTGCCCAGCGCGATCAGGTAGTCGCGCACGGCCGTCGCCCGACGCTCGCCGAGGGCGAGGTTGTAGTCGCGGGTGCCGCGCTCGTCGGCATGGCCTTCGATCGTCACGGTGACCTGCGGGTACTGGCCGAGCCAGGCTGCCAGCGCCTCGATGGTCTGCTGCGACTGCGGCGACAGGTCGCTGCGGTCGTAGCCGAAGAAGACGCGGTCGCCGACGTTGACCAGGAGGTCTTCCTGGCTGCCGGCGGTCGGGCCGGCCACCGACTGGCTGGTCACCGACGGCTGGGTCGAGCCGGTCGTGCCCGTGGTACCGGTGGTGGCGCCGCTGGCCGGGCGGCTGCTTTCGTCGGAGCCGCAGGCGGCGAGCAGGGCGCTTGCGAATACCACCATCAAGAGCTTGGCGCGCATGTTTGGTCCTTCCGGAATCGTCCGATGGGGAGGAGACGCTATTGCTGCTTCATCTCGTGTGAGCAAGTAGTGCCGAGTAAAAAAACCCTTTTACTACCCGCAACCGACGCAACGCCCTCAAGTGGCCGCACCTTAGTCGCCGATTCTTAGGGAATCAAGGGGGACCAGGCGGGATCGGAGCCGTCGATCGGGGTCACCAGCTCCCGTTCGTTGAAGCCGGTCAAGTCGATCGTGTAGATCTTGCTCGAGAACTGGCCGCGCGAGTCGGCGCGGGTCTGGCGGAAGAAGGACAGCACCCGGCCGTTCGGCGCCCAGGTCGGGCTCTCCACCAGGAAGCCCTTGGCCAGCATGCGCTCGCCGCTGCCGTCCGGGCGCATCACGCCGATGAAGAACTCGCCCTGGTTGATCCGCGTGAAGGCGATCAGGTCGCCGCGCGGCGACCAGACCGGGGTCGCGTAGCGGCCCTTGTTGAAGCTGATGCGCCGCACGTTGCCGCCGGTCGAGTCCATGACGTAGAGCTGCTGGCTGCCGCCGCGGTCGGAGTTGAAGACGATCTGCCGGCCGTCCGGCGAGTAGGCCGGCGAGGTGTCGATCGCCGGATGGTTGGTCAGGCGGTTCACCCTTCGGGTCCGCAGATCCATCTCGTAGATCTCGGAATTGCCGGCGGAGGCGGAGCTCATGATCACCCTGTTGCCGTCGGGCGAGAAACGCGGCGCGAAGGTCATGCCCGGGAAGTCGCCGAGCACCTCCTGCTGGCCGGTGCTGAGATTGAAGAGATACACCCGCGGCACGTCGCCGGTGTAGGACAAGTACGTGATCTCCTGCGTCGTCGGCGAGAAGCGCGGCGTCAGCACCAAGGTGCCCGGGTCGGTCAGGAAGCGGTGGTTGGCGCCGTCCTGGTCCATGATCGCCAGGCGCTTGTCGCGGCGATTCTGCGGCCCGCTCTCGGCGACATAGACGATGCGGGTGTCGAAGTAGCCCTCCTCGCCGGTCAGCCGCTTGTAGATCGCGTCGGCGATGATGTGGGCGACCCGGCGCCAGTTGTTCGGCGGCGTGAAGTAGGCGAGCCCGGTCATCTGCTGCTCGGCGAAGACGTCCCAGAGGCGGAACTCGACCCGCAGACGGCCGTCGGCCTGCATCTCGGTCGAGCCCTGGACCAGCGCCTGGGCGTTGATCAGCCGCCAGTCGGCGAAGCGCGGCCCGGCCTTGAGGCTCAGGGCATCCTGGATGAAGGCGCCGGACTCGATGGGCCGGAACAGGCCGGAGCGCTGCAGATCGGCGGAGACCACGTCGGACATGTCGCGGCCGATGCGCGCTTCCTCCTCGGTCTCGCCGACGAAGGCGGTGATCGCCACCGGCAGCGGCTCGACGAAGCCCTTGGTGATGTCGACGGTGAGCTGGGCCCGCGCCGGCCCGGCCGCGACGACGGCCAGCGCCGGGACCAGGGCGCAGAGCAGCGCCAAGAGACCGCCGGCCCGGCGGCAAAGGGGTGCCAAATCGGTCAGGTCGAGAATTCGCGTCATCCTGGGATCCCTGTTCGTCCCTCGTTTCCTGTGCCCCAGCAGGGCCATCGCACGGCCGTCTTGCGACTCGGCCGCGGCACCGACGGCGCCATCTTTAGCAATGAATATGAGGCCAGGACAGCAATCATCCACCGAACATGGCACGCGGATCGAAGTTCAAGGTCATTTCCCGCCAGATCTCGAACTGCGACAGCGGCAGGTCGAAGGGGCTGCAGCTCAGGATCGCCCGGCGGGCGTTCTCGGCGGCGCTGCGGTAGAAGGCGTCGGCCATCATGCGCTGGGCGTCGATGATCTCGACCTGGCGCACCGAGCCGTCCGGGTTGAGATTGACCTTGATGCGCACGACCAGGTCCTCGGCGTCGCGCGCGCCCGGCTCGATCCGCCAGCAGGCCTGGAGCTGGCGCCGGATCTCGCCGACCACGGCATTGACCTCGATGGCGCTCGGCTGGCTCTGCGAAGGCGGCTTCGGCGCCTCGGCCTGCTGGGTCTGCGTCGGCTGCTGCTGCGGCTGCTCGCGCAGCTTCTCGACGTTGCGCAGGATCGAGGCCAAGGGGTCCTGCTGGGTCTCGGCCTCCGGCTCGGGCTCCGGCAGGGCGACCTTGACGTCCGGCTTGCGCCGCGGCGAGGGCGGCCGGGGCTCCTCGACCGGCTCGGGCGCGACCTCCGGCTCCGGCTGGCTGAGCGGCTCGGGCTCCGCCTCGGGCTCGGGCTCGGCCTGCGGCTCCGGCTCCTCCAGGCGCTCGACGATCGGCTCCGGCTCGGGCTCCGGCTCCGGCTCGGGCTCGGGCGGCAGCAGCGCCTCGGGGCTCTCGGTCGGCGGCGGCAGCTCGGCAACCTGCTGCTGCGGCGCGGCGACCGGCTCGGGCTCCGGCTCGGGGATCGGCTCCGGCGCATCCTCGACCACGGGCTCCGGCTCGGGCTCCGGTTCCGGCTCGGGCTCGGCAATCGGCTCGGCCTCCTCGAGCGGCGGCTCCTCGGTGATCACCTCGATCGGGATCGGCGGCGCGAAGTCCGGCGGGTCAGAGAAAACCGGCAGCCCGAAGATCACGATGACGAAGATCGTGCCGTGCAGCAGGGTCGAAAGGAGGAGCCCGATCGGCATGCCTTCAGCCGCCCTGCTCCCCGTCGGCGCTGGCCGCGCCGGGCGCCGGTGCCTCCGGCAGCTCCGCGATCAGGGCGACGCGCGTGAAGCCGGCGCTGTTGACCCGGCCCATCACCTCCATGATCCGGCCGTAGTTGACGCTCCTGTCGCCGCGCACGTAGATCCGCGTGTCGGCCTTGGCCTCGGTGATGGCGATCAGGCGCGGCACCATCTGGCTGATGTCGACGCCGGTCTCCTGGATGAAGATGCCGCCGCCGGAATCCACCGAGATGACCAGCGGCTCCTCGGGATTGCTGAGCGCGCGGGCCTGGGTCTTCGGCAGGTCGACCGGCACGCCGACCGTCAGCAGCGGCGCGGTCACCATGAAGACGATCAGCAGGACCAGCATCACGTCGACGAAGGGCGTGACGTTGATCTCGCTCATCGGCCGGTAGCGGCTGGTCCGGCGTCGGCCGCGGCCGGATCCGGAGGCGATGAACTCGCTGGCCATTAGGCTTCGTGCTCCTCGAGCTGGCGCGACAGGATCGCCGTGAACTCGCCGGCGAAGGCCTCCAGGCGGCCGGTGTAGCGGCCGAGGTCGGTGGAGATCTTGTTGAAGGCGATGACCGCCGGGATCGCGGCGACCAGGCCCAGCGCGGTGGCGAAGAGCGCCTCGGCGATGCCCGGCGCGACCACCGCGAGCGTCGTGTTCTTGGCCGCGGCGATCGAGCTGAAGGCGTTCATGATGCCCCAGACCGTGCCGAACAGGCCGATGAAGGGCGCCGAGGAGCCGACCGAGGCGAGGAAGATCATCTGCCGCTCGAGGCGCTGCATCTCGCGCCCCAGGGTGATGTCCATGACCCGCTCGATGCGCTGCTGCAGGTTGAGCATCGACTGGCCGGTCTTGGTCGTGCCGCGCGCCGTCGAGCGCCGCCACTCGCGCATGGCCGAGACGAAGATCGCCGACATGGGGTCGGGCGGCCGCTTGTCGATGCGGTCGTAGAGGTCGTCGAGCGAGCCGCCCGACCAGAAGGCCTCCTCGAACTGATCGGCCCGGCGGCGCAGCCGGCGCAGCCGGAAGACCTTGTCGAAGATGATCGTCCAGGTCCAAAAGGAGGCGATGATCAGCACGACGATGACCGCCTTGACCACGATGTCCGCTTGGAGGAACAGCCCCCATATGGTCAAGTCGTAACTGGCCGACCCGCCGAGGGTCAGGCTGTCGACAACCTCTTGTTCCATTCCTCTATTTTCCTTTCCGGCTTCGACAGTAGGGCGCCAGCAGGGCGCGCAAGTCCTTGGGTATGCGGGCCGGCCGGCCGTCGCGTCGCAGCATGGCGACCCGCACCTCGATGTCGGCGATCGGCTCCTGCCGACGCTTGATGTTCTGCACCGCCTCCAGCGTGGCGGCGCCCAGCGCGGTCAGCCGCGAGCGGACCTCCAGCAGGTCGTCCAGCCGGGCCGGCGCCCGGAAGCGCAAAGAGCAGTCTGTGACCGCGAAGGAAAGGCCGCGGTCGGCGGCCATCTCCGACTGGTCGACCGACAGCAGGCGCAGCAGCTCGGTGCGGGCGCGCTCGGCGAAGCGCAGGTAGTTGGCGTGATAGACCACGCCGCCGGCATCGGTGTCCTCGTAGTAGACACGCAGCGGCAGGATGTGCTCCTCGGCCTCGAAGCGGCCCGACAGCTCCGCCGTGGCCGCGCTCAAGCCTGCGTCTCCCCGTCGCCCGCCGCGCCGGTCTCGGCACCGAGCAGCGAGAGCTGGGCGATGTCGCGGGGCACCTCGAGGCCGAGGTAGCGGAAGCCGGCGCCGGTCAGCACGCGGCCGCGCGGCGTGCGCTGGATCAGGCCTTGCTGGATCAGGTAGGGCTCGACCACCTCCTCGAGCACGTCGCGCTGCTCGGACAGCGCCGCGGCGATGGTCTCGACGCCGACCGGCCCGCCGCCGTAGTTCTCGGCGACGCAGCGCAGCACCCGGCGGTCCATCGCATCCAGGCCGCGCTCGTCGATGTCCAGGCGGCGCAGCGCCTCGTCGGCGGCGCCGGCATCGATGGAGTCGAGGCCGCCGACCGCCGCGAAGTCGCGGACCCGGCGCAGCAGCCGCCCGGCGACGCGCGGCGTCCCGCGGGCGCGCCGGGCGATCTCGCCGGCGCCGTCGGCGGTCAGCGCGACGCCGAGCACGCCGGCGCCGCGCCGCACGATCAGCTCCAGCTCCTCGGGCGCGTAGAAGTCGAGGCGCAGCGGGATGCCGAAGCGCTCGCGCAGCGGCGTGGTGATGCGCCCGGCCCGGGTCGTGGCGCCGACCAGGGTGAAGGGCGGCAGGTCGATGCGCACCGAGCGGGCGGCCGGCCCCTCGCCGATGATCAGGTCGAGCTGGAAGTCCTCCATGGCCGGATAGAGGATCTCCTCGACCGCCGGGTTGAGCCGGTGGATCTCGTCGATGAACAGCACGTCGCGCGGCTGCAGGTTGGTCAGCAGCGCCGCCAGGTCGCCGGCCCGGGCGATGACCGGGCCGGAGGTGGCGCGGAAGCCGACCGAGAGCTCGCGCGCCAGGATCTGCGCCAGGGTCGTCTTGCCGAGCCCCGGCGGCCCCGAGAAGATCACGTGGTCGAGCGCCTCGCCGCGCGCCCGGGCCGCCTCGATGAAGACGCCCAGGTTGGAGCGGAGCTGCGCCTGGCCGATGAACTCGTTCAGGCTGAGCGGCCGAAGCGAGGCCTCGGCGCCGTCCTCGCCGGCCTGCTCCGCCGAGACGATACGCGGCTCGGTCATGCCGTCAGCTCCTGCAGGCCCTGCTTGATCAGCAGCTCGAGAGTCGCCTCGTCACCCAAGCGGCGCGAGACCCGCGCCACCGCGCCGAAGGCGTCGACCCGGCGGTAGCCGAGGTTGACCAGGACCGAGACGGCGTCCTCCGACGGCCCGCCGGCGATCGGCTTGGCGCCGGCCTCGGCCTGGGCGATGCGGTCGCCGCCCCACTCGATAACGCCGACCTTGTCCTTCAGCTCCGCGACGATGCGCCCGGCGAGCTTGGGGCCGACGCCGTTGGCCCGGGTCAGGGCCGCCTTGTCCTGCGCGGCGATCGACTGGATCAGCTCCTCGGGCCCGAGCGCCGAGAGGATGGCCAGCGCCATGCGCGCGCCGACGCCCTGCACGGTGGAGAGCAGCCGGAACCAGTCGCGCTCGGCGGTCTCCAGGAAGCCGTAGAGATGGATGTGGTCCTCGCGCACGTGGGTCTCGATCCACAGCGCGACCGGCTCGCCCGGCGTGCCCATGCGGCCCAGGGTGCGCCCCGAGGCGAAGACCACGTAGCCGACACCGCCGACGTCGACGATGGCGGTGGACTCGCTCAGCGAGTCGACCTGGCCGCTCAGCTTGCCGATCATGCCCCCGCTCCCGCATTGCCGACCGCCGCGCCGTCCGCCCCAACGCCATCTGCTTCCGCCCAGCGGCGCTGCGTGGCGCTGTGGTGGCAATGGCAGATCGCCACCGCCAGGGCGTCGGCGGCGTCCTGCGAGGCGATCGGGCAGCCCGGCAGCAGGCGGGCGACCATGTGGCCGACCTGCGTCTTGTCGGCATGGCCGGTGCCGACCACCGCCTTCTTGACGATCATCGGCAGGTACTCGGCGACCGGCAGGCCGGCCTCGGCCGGCGTCATCAGCACGACGCCGCGCGCCACGCCCAGCTTCAGGCTCGAGGTCGGGTTCTTGTTCACCAGGCTCGCCTCGACCGCCGCCTCGTCCGGCTTGTGTTCCTCGAGCACATCCAGCAGGCCGCGGCGGAGCTGCACCAGGCGCGCCGGCAGCTCGAGCTTGTCGTCGGAGGTCAGCACGCCGTTGGCGACATGGCGCAGGTGCAGGCCGTCCCAGGCCACGACGCCCCAGCCGGTCAACCTCAGCCCGGGATCGAATCCGATTACGCGCATGGCCGGCTCCGTCTTCGCGATCCGACCGTCAAGCCGTCAGACGGGCCATGAGATCGTCGGCGATCTCGAAGTTGGCGGCGACCTGCTGCACGTCGTCGTTGTCGTCGAGCTGGTCCATCAGGCGGAGCAAGGTCTCGGCATCCTCCTCGCCGACCGGCACGGTGGTCTGCGGCCGCCAGACCAGGCCGGCCTCGCGCGGGTCGCCGTAGCGCTCGGCGAGGGCGTCGCGCACCGCCGAGAAATCCTCGGGCGCGCAGGTGATCTCGTGCTGCTCCTCGCCCGACTCGACGTTGTCGGCGCCGGCCTCGACGGCGGCCTCGAAGACCTCGTCGGCGCCGGCCACCGAGACGTCGAAGGCGATCGCGCCGACCCGGTCGAACATGAAGGCCACCGAGTTGGTCTCGCCGAGGCTGCCGCCCAGCTTGCTGAAGGCGGTGCGCACCTCGGACACGGTGCGGTTGCGGTTGTCGGTCATGGCCTCGACGATGATCGCCACCCCGCCCGGGCCGTAGCCCTCGTAGCGGATCTCCTCGTAGATCGTGTCGTCGTCGCCGCCGGCGACCTTCTTGAGCACCCGCTCGATGTTGTCCTTGGGCATGTTGGCCGCGCGCGCGGCCGAGATCGCCGCGCGCAGGCGCGGGTTGGCGTCCGGGTCCGGGCCCATCTTGGCGGCAACCGCGATTTCCTTGGTCAATCTGCTGAACAGCTTGGCGCGCTTCTTATCCTGCGCGCCCTTCCGGTACATGATGTTCTTGAACTGTGAATGGCCAGCCATCCCCGGCGATCTCCGATCGTGGTGATGCTCCGCGCCGTCCTCGCCCCCACCGACCTCGCCTGCTGTGAGGGCGGTCATGCCGAGGCTTGAAGGCTCTCGCTAAGGGCCCTTTGTGGCGTGAAGATGACGCCTTCTAGCAGGATTTACGGAACGTCTAAAGCCCTTGGCGGCGGCCTTCGTCGGGGCCTCTTTGTGGCCTTTCGCGCGCGCCGAGGCGACCCCGGGAGGGCCCGGGCAGGGCCCCGGGTCAGCCCCGGGTCGGCCCCAAGTCAGCCGTGGCGCGGTTAGCGATTTGTTAAGGGATTGGATCGACCATCGGTCCGAATCGCCATAAAGAGGGTCGGATCATGAGCTCCCCATCGACCGCGCGCAGCCTGCCGGCGCTCGAGGCCAGCCCCTTGGATCAGGCCGCCGAGCTGGTCGAGGACTTCGTCCTGGAACGCGGGCTGGAGGCCTTGGACCGCCTGCATGCCGCGCCGACTCCGGTTCAAGGCCCGGAGGCGCTGGCCGAGGCGGCCGCCATGGCGCGCGCGCTGACCGAGCAGAGCCGGCTGGTCGACCAGGAGATCGAGCGCTACCTGAAGCTCGGCCAGCAGGACTGAGGCCGAACCGCTAGTCGGGCAGCCTGGAGCGTAAGCGCCCGCCGAGGCGAATCGGCTCGATCCGAGTCGCCAGCCCCGACTTGTCGTCCGTCTCGACGAAGACCGCCGCCAGAGTCCCCTCGCCCCTGGCCACCGCCAGCCGGTCGGTCGGCAGCTTGCGCCGGAAGCGGGCCACCGGCAGCGTCTTCTCCATGCCGATGACCGAATCGTAGTCGCCGCACATGCCGATGTCGGAGATGTAGGCCGTGCCGCCGGCGAAGATGACGTCGTCGGCCGTCGGCACGTGGGTGTGGGTGCCGGCGCAGAGGCTGACGCGGCCGTCCAGGAAGTGGCCCATGGCCATCTTCTCGCTGGTCGCCTCGGCGTGGAAGTCGACCACGATGGCGTCCACCGTGCCGCCGAGCCGGTGCTTGGCGAGGGCCTGCTCGACCGTGGCGAAGGGATCGTCGAGCGGATCCATGAACAGCCGGCCCATGACGTTGACCACCAGGACCTTGCGGCCGCGCGGCGCCTGGAACAGCGCGACGCCGCGCCCCGGCGCGCCGGCCGGGTAGTTCTGCGGCCGCAGCAGGCGCGGCTCGGCGTCGATGAAGCCGAGCGCCTCGCGCTGGTCCCAGCTATGGTTGCCGCCGGTGATGGCGTCGATGCCGAGCGCGAAGAGCTCGTCGCAGATCTTGCGGGTGATGCCGAAGCCGCTGGCCGCGTTCTCGCCGTTGGCGATCACGAAGTCCAAGGCCAGGCGCTCGCGCAGCCCCGGCAGGTGGCTGGCCAGGGCCTCGCGCCCGGAGCGTCCAACGATATCGCCGCAGAGCAGGATGCGCATGGCTCAGGCGACCCCGATCGCCTCGGTTTCGGTGACGATCCAGTCGAGCGGCTGGTCGGTCGCCTCGCGCGGCACCGCCTCGACCTCCTGGGCGGCGTAGGCCAGGCCGACCGCCAGGCAGCCCGGTTCGGCGGCCCGCAGCCTGGCCAGGGTGCGGTCGTAGAAGCCGCCGCCGTAGCCGAGCCGGTAGCCGGCCCGGTCGAAGGCCAGCAGCGGCACCAGCAGCAGCCGCGGCGTCACCGCCGGGCTGCTCGCGTCCGGTTCCTGCAGGCCGAAGCCGGCAGCGTGCAAAACCTCGCCGGGGCGCCAGCGGCGGAACAGCAGCGGCTGCGCCGGCGCCTCGACGACCGGCAAGCCGAGCGTGTGTCCCGAGGCGTCGTAAGCCTCGAGGATCGGCCGCGGATCGATCTCGCTGCCGATCGGCCAGTAGCCGCTGACCGTGGTCGGCACCGTCAGCTGCGGCACCGCCTGGAAGGCCCGCAGCAGCGCCTGCGACACGTCGCCGGCCGCGGCGCCGGCCGCAGCCTTGCGGCGGCCCCCTGCGATTTTGCGCAGGGCCGCCTTGTCGTCTTCGCCTGTTGTCGTCATCGCCGCCGGAGAAGCTTCGGCCGAAAGAGCTTCGGGAGGTGCCGCGAGAGCCGTTGGCCGAATTACCTCCACTGTGGCCTGCATGAGCAGGTGGGCGCCATGTACCGAGGCCACGGCCCCGGCAGGGACGGCTCCCAAGAAGGTGTCATTGGCCCCAGGGAACGACCGGCCTGACGCACCCCGCAGCACCCCGAAGCGCGTCGGCCCTACTTAAGCCTGCTCGAGCCGCTCGGCAATGGCTTCGAGCCGGCTGGCGCAGGCTTCCAGCACGACCACCGTGGCATCTTCCGCCTCGTCGGCCCCGCCGACGCCGGCGGCGCGGGCCTCCTCGACCTCGTCGGCCAGCAGGATCGCCGCCATCACCAGGAGCTGCATCTCGCCGACCTGGCCGACCCGGCCGACCAGCTCCTGCACCGTGTCGTCGACCACCCGGGCCAGCTCGTGGACCCGCTCTTCCTGGCCGTCGTCGCAGGCGACCCGGTAGCTGCGGCCGTTGATCGTCAGGGGCACCTGGGCCACGTCACTCTTCTCCCAATACGGTCTTCAGGCGGTCGATGGCCGAATCCAGGCGGATCGCCAGAACGTCGCGCGAGCCGCGCAGGGCCGCGTTGGCCCGCCGGCTGTTGTCCAGGGCCTCGCGCAGCGCGCTCACCTCGTCGCCGGCCCCGTTCGACGGCCGCCGCTCCGCGGCGCGCTCGAGCCGGTCGAGCGCGTCCAAGAGTCGCTGGTTGGCCTCCTCGAAGCGGGACATCGGTCTCCAAGCACCACCGAAGGAACGCAGCGCAATCCCGTGAATCAACGCGCAAAATTGGCAGGCACGGGAGGCGCGGTCAACTGCACAACCCGGACGCCGTGACCGGGCCGCGCGCCGCCGGCCCCGGCCGCAAGGCCGCAAAAGGCCCGAAGTCCGCGCTGCGGCGGGATATCCAGGTTGACGCTCCCGGCCCCGGTCGGCATGTTCCGGGCCGCAGGGGTTGCTAACGAAGGCCCAAGGTTTTCGAGCCTTGCGGGCCGGGTTTGAACGGACAAGCACAGACAGAATGGATACCGCCTACTCCACGGTTGCGGTGCCGACGGAGGCGCTCGACGTGAAGCATAAGGACATGGCCAACGCGATTCGCGCCCTGTCCATGGATGCGGTGCAGAAAGCCAACTCGGGCCATCCGGGCATGCCCATGGGCATGGCCGACGTGACCACCGTGCTGGCGACGCGCTTCCTGAAATTCGACCCGGCGCGGCCCGCTTGGCCGGACCGCGACCGCCTGGTGCTGTCCGCCGGGCACGGCTCGATGCTGCTCTACGCGCTGCTCTATCTGACCGGCTATCCGGAGATGACGCTGGAGGAGATCAAGGCCTTCCGCCAGCTCGGCAGCCGCACGCCCGGGCACCCGGAGGTCGGCCACACGCCCGGCGTCGAGACCACCACCGGGCCGCTCGGCCAGGGCCTGGCCAACGCCGTCGGCATGGCGCTCGGCGAGCGCCTGCTGAACGCCCAGTACGGCGACGACCTGGTCGACCACCGTACGTACGCGATCGTCGGCGACGGCTGCCTGATGGAGGGCATCAGCCACGAGGCCGTCTCGCTCGCCGGCCACCTGCAGCTCGGCAAGCTGACCGTGCTGTTCGACGACAACGACATCTCGATCGACGGGCCGACCTCGCTGGCCGTGGCGGACGACCAGGGCCAGCGCTTCGCTGCCAGCGGCTGGCACGTACAGTCGGTCGACGGCCACGATCCGGAGGCCGTCGCGGCCGCCCTGGCGGCGGCGGCAGCCGACCCGCGGCCCTCGATGATCGCCTGCAAGACGGTGATCGGCTTCGGCGCGCCGACCAAGGCCGGCACCGCCGGCGCCCACGGCGCGCCCCTCGGCGACGCGGAGATCGCCGGCGCCCGCGAGAAGCTCGGCTGGGCCGAGGAGCCCTTCGTCATCCCCGAGGACATCCTGCGCGCCTGGCGCGAGGCCGGCACCCGCGGCGCCGGCGACTCGGCGGCCTGGGACCGCCGCCTGGCGGCGCGCGACGAGGCCGAGCGCCAGGGCTTCCTGGACCGCGTCGAGGGCAGCCTGCCGGTCGCCTACAAGGAGCCGCTGGAGGCGCTCAAGCGGCTCTTCGCCGAGGAGCGGCCCAAGCTGGCCACCCGGGTCTCCTCGCAGAAGGTCCTGGAGGCGCTGATCCCGGCGCTGCCCGGCCTGCTCGGCGGCTCGGCCGACCTGACCGGCTCGAACGGCACCAAGACCGGCCAGCACAGCCCGGTCACGGCCGACGACTTCGCCGGCAACTACATCCACTACGGCGTGCGCGAGCACGCCATGGGCGCGGCCATGAACGGCCTGGCCCTGCACGGCGGCTTCGTGCCCTACGGCGGCACCTTCCTGACCTTCACCGACTACTGCCGGCCGGCGATCCGGCTGTCGGCGCTGATGGGCCAGCGCGTGGTCTACGTCATGACCCACGACTCCATCGGCCTCGGCGAGGACGGCCCGACCCACCAGCCGGTCGAGCACATCGCCTCGCTGCGCGCCATGCCGAACCTGCTGGTGTTCCGCCCGGCCGACGCCATCGAGACAGCGGAGTGCTGGGAGCTGGCGATCAGCCAGGAGAGCCGGCCCTCGGTGCTCGCCCTGACCCGCCAGGGCGTGCCGACGGTGCGCGGCGTCGACGGCGACAACCACTGCGCCCACGGCGCCTACATCCTGATGCCGGCGAGCAGCAAGCGGCAGGTTACCCTGATCGCCTCGGGCTCCGAGATCGAGGTCGCGCTGGGCGCCCGCGAGCGGCTGGAGGCCGAGGGCATCGCCACCGCGGTGGTCTCGATGCCCTGCTGGGAGCTGTTCCTCGAGCAGCCGCCGCACTACCGCGACGAGGTGCTCGGCCCCGGCGTGCTGCACGTCGCCGTCGAGGCGGCGGTGCCCTTCGGCTGGGAGCGCTGGGTCGGCCTCGACGGCGGCACGGTCGGCATCCCCGGTTTCGGCGCCTCGGCCCCCGGCGGCGCCCTCTACGAGCATTTCGGTATCACCGCCGAGGCCGTCGTCGAGACGGTCAAGGCGCGGCTTTAGACAGCAGACAACGACGTCCCGCGCGGCCGGGCCGCCGGGCGACAGCAGCGGAGGTGAGCGATGACGGCAGCGAGCTTGGCCGAAACCGCGAAGGCCATCGTCGCCGACGGCAAGGGGATCCTGGCCGCCGACGAATCCTTCCCGACCATCAAGAAGCGCTTCGACCCCCTCGGCATCGAATCGACCGAGGACAACCGGCGGTCCTACCGCGAGATGCTGTTCCGGGCGCCGGAGGCCGAGAAGTACATCAGCGGCGTGATCCTGTTCGACGAGACCATCCGGCAGAAGGCCGCCGACGGCACCTCCCTGGTCGAGCTGCTCGAGTCGCGGGGCATCATCCCCGGCATCAAGGTCGACGGCGGCGCCAAGCCGCTGGCCGGCCACCCCGACGAGACCGTGACCGAGGGCCTCGACGGCCTGCGCGCCCGGCTCGAGGACTACGCCGGCCTCGGCGCCCGCTTCACCAAGTGGCGCGCGGTCTACCGCATCGACGAGGAGATCCCGACCGCGGCCTGCCTCTCGGCCAACGCCCACGCCCTGGCGCGCTACGCCGCCCTCGCCCAGGACGCCGGCCTGGTGCCGATCGTCGAGCCCGAGGTGCTGATGGACGGCGAGCACGACATCGACATCTGCGACATGGTCACCGAGGAGGTGCTGCGCGGCGTCTATGCCGAGCTGGCGATCCAGGACGTCGAGCTCGAGGGCACCTTGCTGAAGCCGAACATGGTGCTGTCCGGCAAGGACTGCGCCGAGCAGGCGAGCGTCCAGGAGGTCGCCGAGCGCACCGTGCGCTGCCTCAAGCGCGCCGTGCCCGCGGCCGTGCCCGGCATCGTCTTCCTGTCGGGCGGCCAGAGCGACGAGCAGGCGACCGAGCACCTCAACGCCATGAACAAGCTGGGCGAGAGCCTGCCCTGGAAGCTGAGCTTCTCCTACGGCCGGGCCCTGCAGGCCGCGCCGCTCAAGGCCTGGGCCGGCAAGACCGAGAACGTCGGCGCGGCGCAGCAAGCCTATCTCGACCGGGCCAAAGCCAACGGCGAGGCCGCGCTCGGCCGCTATGCGGCTTGAGCCGTCGAGCGTCTCGCCCATATCACAGGACTGACCACTAGGAGGTGACCATGGCCGTGCGCGCGGCGATCAACGGCTTCGGCCGAATCGGACGACTGGTTCTCAGGGCCGCTTTGGAGAGCAAGCGCCGGGACATCGAGTTCGTCGCCCTGAACGATCTCGGCACGGCCGAGGCCAATGCCCGCCTGCTCAAGCACGACTCCGTGCACGGCCCCTTCCCGGGCAAGGTCCAGGCGATGAAGGGCGCGATAAAGGTCGACGGCAAGAAGATCCAGGTGCTCGCCGAGCGCGACCCGAGCAAGCTGCCCTGGGCCGACCTCGGCATCGACGTCGTGCTCGAGTGCACCGGCCTCTTCGCCAACAAGGAAGCCGCCGCCCAGCACCTGACCGCCGGTGCGAAGAAGGTCCTGGTCTCCGCGCCCTGCAAGGACGCCGACGTGACCGTCGTCTACGGCGTCAACGACAAGAAGCTGCGCAAGAGCCACAAGGTCGTCTCCAACGCCTCCTGCACGACCAACTGCCTGGCACCGGTGGCCCAGGTGCTCAACGACACGGTCGGCATCAAGCACGGCTTCATGACCACCATCCACGCCTTCACCGGCGACCAGCGCACGGTCGACACCCTGCACAAGGACCCGCGGCGGGCCCGCTCGGCCTCGGTGTCGATGATCCCGACCTCGACCGGCGCGGCGCGCGCCGTCGGCCTGGTGCTGCCGGAGCTGGCCGGCAAGCTCGACGGCACGGCGATCCGCGTGCCGACGCCCAACGTCAGCCTGGTCGACCTGACCATCGAGTCCGACAAGAAGACCAGCGTCGAGGCGATCAACGAGGCCATGACCAAGGCCGCCAAGGGGCGCCTCAAGGGCGTGCTGGCGGTCTCCGACGAGCCGCTGGTCTCGGTCGACTTCAACCACTCCCCGGCCAGCTCGACCCTCGACCTGCTCGAGACCCAGGTGGTCGACGACCGCCTCGTGCGCGTGCTCTCCTGGTACGACAACGAATGGGGCTTCTCCTGCCGGATGAGCGACACCGCCGTCGCGATGGCCAAGCTCGGCTGAGGCCGGGCCCCGTCCAACCATGACAGGCCCGGCCATGACCGGCCGGGCCCCGGACGGACCGGCTGTGGTCGTGCGCAGCCTGGCCGAAGCCGAGGCCGCGCTCGCCGCGGCCGCCGCCCTCGGCCGCCCCGTCACCTTGCTCTCCGCCGAGAACGCCGCGGCTGGCGTCGGTCCGCGCTGGTTCGCCGCGCTGGTCGCCCAGGCCCGCGCCGGCCATCCCGACGCCGAGGTGACGGCGATCCTCGACTGCGGCGACGGCCCGGGCAGCGTCGCCGCGGCGCTGCGCCTGGGCTTCACGCGGATCCGCTACGCCGGTCGCGGGCGGGCCGCCGAGGCGGTCGCGGCCATGGCCGCCGAGCAGGGCGCGACGCTCCTGAGCCGGCGCCCGCCGGCCCTCGATCTGGCCGCCGCGCCCGACCCCGAGGCGGCCTGTCTCGCGTGGCTTTCCGCGCGCCGGGACGATTGCCTGTAGCCGGGCTTGCTGTTAGCTTCCGCGCCCAATCCTACCCCCCGCAAAGACAGCGATTTCGATATGAAGATCAACGGCAACGCCATCCGGCCCGGCATGGTGATCGAGCACAAGGAGCGCCTCTGGCGCGCGGTAAAGATTCAGCACACCCAGCCCGGCAAGGGCGGCGCCTACCTGCAGGTCGAGCTGCGCGACATCCGCGACGCGACCAAGCTCAACGAGCGCTTCCGCTCCAGCGAGACCGTCGAGCGGGTGCGCCTCGACCAGAAGCCCTATCAGTACCTCTTCGCCGACGGCGACATGCTGACCTTCATGGACAACGAGACCTACGAGCAGGTCAGCGTCGCCTCGGACCTGGTCGGCGAGCCCCTGCCCTTCCTGCAGGAGGGCATGGCCGTCACCATCGAGAGCTACGAGGGCAGCCCGATCTCGATCGAGCTGCCGGAGAGCGTGGTGATGGAGGTCACCGAGGCCGACCCGGTGGTCAAGGGCCAGACCGCGGCGTCGTCCTACAAGCCGGCGCTGCTCGAGAACGGCGTCCGGGTCATGGTGCCGCCGCATATCGAGATGGGCACGCGCATCGTGGTCAGCACCGCCGACGGCAGTTACGTCGAGCGCGCGAAGGACTGACGGCGATTACCGCGCCTTGCGCCTCCCGGCGCCCTCACGCAAGACGACGGATCGCCTAGGCATGGCCCGGCGCTCGGCCCTGATCAACGTCATGATCCGCTCGGCGGACCGCGCCGCGCGTCGGCTGAAGCGCGACTTCGGCGAGGTCACCAACCTGCAGGTCTCACGCAAGGGCCCGGCCGACTTCGTCTCCACCGCCGACCTCAAGGCCGAGCAGATCCTGCGCGAGGAGCTGCAGCGGGCCCGGCCCGACTACGGCTTCCTGATGGAGGAGTCCGGCAGCGTCGCGCCGCGCGGCGAGGAGGCGCGGCGCTGGATCGTCGATCCGCTGGACGGCACCACGAACTTCCTGCACGGGCTGCCGCATTTCGCGATCTCCATCGCCCTGGCCGAGGGCGAGGAGGTGGTCGCCGGGGTGGTCTACGACCCGATCAAGGACGAGATGTTCTTCGCCGAGAAAGGCGCCGGCGCCTTTCTGAACGACCGGCGGTTGCGGGTTTCCGGCCGGCGCGAGCTGGCCGAGGCGCTGTTCGCCACCGGCATCCCCTTCAAGGGCGCCGGCGAGCCCGACCGCTTCCAGGCCGAGCTGGTCGGCTTCATGCGCGAGACCGCGGGCGTGCGCCGCTGGGGCACGGCCTCGCTCGATCTCGCCTACGTCGCGGCCGGCCGCTACGAGGGTTTCTGGGAGCGCGGCCTGGCGCCCTGGGACGTCGCGGCGGGCCAGTTGCTGGTGCGCGAGGCCGGCGGTTACGTCACCGCGATCGACGGCAGCGCCTTCAAGCTCGAAGGCCGTTCGCTGCTGGCCGCCAACGACAGCCTGCACAAGCACGCGCTGTCGCTGCTGGCCGGCGCCGAGTCGATCGCCGGTTGAGCCGCCGGGGAGACGGCAAGAGCCATGCCAAATCTGTTGTCGCTAAGGGCTTTGAGGCTTAACCTACGCGGCCAATTGCCGGGCCCCGGTCCGGCAAAGAAGCGTCTGGGAGTCCGATGAGCGCACTCAGGAGATCCGGCCAGAGGTTGGCAGCCGGACTTGTCGGGCGCCGGCCGGTCCCGCGAGGCGTCCACTCTGCGCTGTTGCCCGTGTTCGCGTTGGCGCTCGCCGTCTCGGCGAGCGACGCCCGGGCGCAGTACGTCGTCGGCTCCGGCACGCCGCAGGTTTTCGTCAACACGCAGCTTCTCAACAGCCTGGGCCCGAGCGGCTACGCGCCTTACGGCTATGGCTACGGCTCGCCCTACCAGGCCTACCCGACCGCGCCCGCCTATCCGGCCCCCGCCTATCCGGCACCGGCCTACCCGGCCCCGGCTTATCCGGCACCGGCCTACGGCTACGGCGTGCCTCAGGGCGCGCCCCAGGCCGTGGCGCCACCGGCGGCGCCGAGCGGCGTGCCGCAGTTCATGACCCGGCCGGGCACGCTCCTGTTCCCGCCGACGAACTTCCCGAGCAGCCGGCTCACGGTCCAGGGCCCGGCGCTGGCCGCCGCGCCCCAAGCCCCGCGCCCGGCCGCTTCGGCGGCACCCGCCGCCCCGGCGCAGCAACTGACCAGCCGGGTCATCGTGCCGAGCCTGCCGTCGAGCGCCGAGCTGAGCCAGCCGGTCGAGCTGCCGCGGCCGCCGCAGGTCGCCGTGGCGCCCGAGCCCATGGCCGAGCCGCCGGCGCCGGCCCCCTCGGCCGCCATCCCGGAGCCGCCGGCCATCGAGGCGCCGCCGGCGCCGCCCGCCGAGCCGGCCGCAGCGGCGCCCAGCGTGCCGAACATCCCGCCGCCCGAGCTGGCCGCGGAAGCGCCGCGCGAGGCCGCGCCGCAGACGACCCAGAGCGCCGCGCTGCCCGAGCCGACGGCGCCGCCGCCGCCGGCCCTGCCGGAGCCCGAGAGCCAGGCCGCCGAGGCGCCCGCCGCGCCGCCGGCCCCGGCCCTGCCGGAGCCCGAGAGCGCCGCGCCGGCGCCGCCGGAGCCCGAGCAGGCGCCCGAGCCGGTCGTCGCCAGCCTCAACAACCCGCCCATGCCGGCCCCCAAGCCGCAGGCGCCCGCCGCCCAGGCGGAAGCCGCGCCGCCGGCGCCGGCAGCCATCGCGCCCGCCGAGAGCGAGCCGCGGAGCGCCGCGCTGGCGCTGCCGGAGCCGCCTCTGATCCAGCCGCCGGCCCCCGAGCCGGCACCCGCCGCCGAGGAATCCGCGGCCCCTGCCGCGCCCGCCGCCCCGGCGGCCCCCGCGGCGCCGGCGAGCGAGCCGCAGACGGCCGCGCTGCCGCCGGCGACCCTGGACGAGGGCGAGATCAGGCTCGGTTTCACGGCCGGCTCCGCCGAGCTGGACGATCCCGCCAAGGAATCCCTGCGCCAGCTCGCCAAGTCGCTGATCGACGACGGCAACGCACGAGTGCAGCTCCTCGCCTACGCCAGCAGCACGGACAACAATTCGAGCCGGGCGCGGCGCCTGTCCCTGTCGCGGGCGCTGGCGGTCCGGGCTTTTCTCATCGATCAAGGTGTTCGGTCGACGCGGATGGACGTTCGGGCGCTCGGCGACAAGAGCGAAAACGGCCCGAAGGACCGCGTCGACATTCTCCCGGCCAGACGCTAGAGCAGCGGCCGGACAGCGTCGGGGTGCGAAGGTCATGGGGGCTGACCTGAAAGCGCGTCGGCGAAGCGTCAAACCCGTCACCTCCCCGCAGGCCGGAGCATGACCCGACCCTATCGTTACATCCTGCGCATGGTCGTGTTCCTGCTCATCGTCGCCGCGGCGGCGGGGGCGCTCTACGGCCGCCTGCACGAGGCCTTCGCCGCCAACCCGGTGCTCAACGGCCTGATCCTCTCCGTCCTGCTGCTCGGCATCGCCTACATCTTCCGCCAGGTCATCATGCTGACCCCGGAAGCGGAGTGGCTCGACCAGTTCCGCAACGAGAACACCGGCCTCCAGGTCCCGGCCTCCTTCGGCGAGCAGAAGCTGCCGCGGCTGCTCGGGCCCATGGCCAAGATGCTGCGCGAGCGCAAGGGGCGCCTGACGCTCTCGACCGTCTCGATGCGCGCCCTGATGGACGGCATCCAGTCGCGCATCGAAGAGTCCCACGACATCTCGCGCTACCTGATCGGCTTGCTGATCTTCCTCGGTCTGCTCGGCACCTTCTGGGGCCTGCTGGAGACCGTCAGCGCCGTCGGCGACACCATCAGCGGGCTCGGCGGCGGCGTCGACGATCCGGTCGCGCTCTTCGAGGAGCTCAAGGCGGGCCTGCGCACGCCGCTCTCCGGCATGGGCACGGCCTTCAGCTCCTCGCTGTTCGGCCTGGCCGGCTCGCTGGTGCTCGGCTTCCTCGAGCTGCAGGCCGGCCAGGCGCACAACCGCTTCCTCAACGAGCTCGAGGAGTGGCTCTCCGGCGTCACCAAGCTGGCCGGCGCCGGCCCGGTGGGCGACGGCGACCAGTCGGTGCCGGCCTACATCCAGGCGCTGCTCGAGCAGACCGCGGACGGCCTGGAGAACCTGCAGCGCACCATCGCCCGCAGCGAGGACGACCGCAGCGCGTCGCACGAGAGCCTGGTGGCGCTGACCGAGCGCTTGACCACGCTGACCGACCAGATGCGCACGGAGCAGGGAGTCCTGGTGCGCCTGGCCGAGACCCAGACCCAGCTCAAGCCGCTGCTGATGCAGCTCGCGGAGTCCAACTTCGGCAGCAGCGGCGGCCTCGACGAAGCCAGCCGCGGCCACATCCGCAACCTCGACTTCCACATGGAGCGGCTGGTCGGCGAGCTGGCCAGCGGCCGGGACCAGACGGTGCAGGAGATCCGCGCGGAGATCCGCCTGCTGGCCCGGACCATCGCCGCCATCGCCGAGGACGAGCAGGGCTAGATCATGTACGCCCTCGGCCGCGGCGGCTCGCGACGCGCGATCAACATCTGGCCCGGTTTCGTCGACGGCCTGGCGACCCTCCTGCTGGTCGTCATGTTCGTCCTGATGGTCTTCATGGTCGCGCAGTTCTTCCTGAGCACCGCGCTCAGCGGCCGCGACGAAGCCCTGCAGAAGCTGACCCGCGAGATCACCGAGCTGGCCGACCTGCTGGCCCTGGAGCGGGCGGCCAACGCCGACCTGCGGATCAACGTGGCGCAGCTCTCCTCCGAGCTGCAAAGCTCCCTGGCCGAGCGCGAGGCGCTGAGCAGCCGGCTGTCCGCCCTGCTCGACGAGCAGCAGCAGGTCGAGGCCCGGCTGTCGGCGGCGGAACAGGACCGCGAGGGCCTGGCCGCGCAGATCGCCGCGCTGCTCGAGGAGAAGGAGGCGACCGAGCGCATGCTGGCCGAGGCGGAGAAGGCCGCCGCCTTGAGCCAGGAGGAGCTGGCCGCCGCCTACGAGACCCTGGAGGCCGACCGCGAGACCATCGAGACCCAGATCGCCGAGCTGGCGATCCTCAAGAGCCTGCACGACGAGATGATCGAGCAGCTCCGGGCCAGCGAGGCCGCCCTGGCTGCCGAGCGGGATAGGGCGGCCGAGCTCGACGAGTCGCTCTCCGCCCGGGTCGAGGAGCTCGGGCGGCTGACCACCGAGCTCGACGAGTCCGAAGAGGAGGTCAAGCGCCAGCAGGCCTTGGCGGTGACCTTGACGGCGCGCGCCCGCAGCGCCGAGGAGGAGCTCAAGCGCGAGCGCGACCTGAACCAGGACTCCCGCTACAAGGTCGACCTGCTGAACCGTCAGATCGCCGCCCTGCGCCAGCAGCTCTCGCAGCTCGCCGCCACCCTCGAGCTGCTCGAGGCCGAGAACGAGCAGAAGGACGTGCGCATCGCCGACCTCGGCCGGCGCCTCAACGTGGCCCTGGCCACCAAGGTGCAGGAGCTGGCCCGCTACCGCTCTGAGTTTTTCGGCAAGCTGCGCGAGGTCCTGGGCGACCGCCAGGACGTGCGCATCGCCGGCGACCGCTTCATCTTCCAGTCGGAGCTGTTCTTCGAGACCGGCTCGGCCGAGCTGGGCGAAGCCGGCAAGGATCAGCTCACCCAGCTCGCCCTGACCTTGGTCAAGGTGGCCGGCGAGTTCCCGGAGGAGATCGACTGGATCCTCCGGGTCGACGGCCACACCGACAAGCGGCCGATCTCGAGCTTCGAGTTCCGCTCGAACTGGGAGCTTTCGACGGCGCGCGCGCTCTCGGTCGTGCGCCACCTGATCGACAGCGGCATCGCGCCGCAGCGGCTGGCCGCCACCGGCTTCGGCGAGTTCCAGCCGATCGACCGGGGCGAAAGCGACGAGGCGCTCAGCCGCAACCGCCGCATCGAGCTGCGCCTCGACCAGCGCTGAAGGGCGCGGCGGCGCGCGGAGTCCCTTCCCTCCGATTAGGGCCTTCCCTGCTTGGTCGGAATCGTCACCGCTCCGGCGATCCGGTGATGCTCCGGCGAACGCCGCTCGTCGCGGCAGCCTTCGACGTCAAAACGAACCGCCCCCTCACCCGGCTCCGGCTAAGCTCAGCCTATGGCTTCGCTAAGCCTCCACAGCCCTCTCCCCCGACGGGGGAGAGGGATGCGCAGGCTTGGTGAGGCGCAGCCGAGCTTAGCCGGAGCCGGGTGAGGGGACGGTTCGTTTCCCTTCGGCAGCGAAGCGGCGATGCCGCCGAATCCGGTGACGCTCACATCTAAAGACGGCTCAGGGGAAAGGGTGCCTGCTCGGGGTTCCAGCTTATCCCCAGCAGCAGGCGGTCGATGGCGTCGCCCTCGGTGGACAGCGGCAGGACCAGCAGTCGATAGGTGAAGCGGTGCAGGTCCTGGGCCAGGTCGATCTCGCGGACCTCCGGCGCCTCGTTGTGCAGCACCGAGTGGCAGAGGTCGGCCACCGCTTGGGCATGCTCGCGCGGCTCTATGGCGCCGATGCGCTTGCCGGTCAGGCCCGTGCCCAGGACGAGCTGCGCCGTGCCGCCGACCAGGCGGAAGCTGAAGTCCGGGCCCTCCGCCAGGAGCTCGAGCAGGGCCAGGCGGTCCAGAACCTGGGCCATGTCCTCCGGCAGGATGTCGGAACGCAGGGGATAGGCGCGTCGCCCCGCACGCTCTCGCCAATAGCCGTAGAGGCCATTCAGAATATCGTCGTCGAGCGCCTCGACCGAGATCGGGCGCGCGACGAGAGGTCGCTCCGCGTACATCTCCGCTCCCCAGTGCGCCCGAGAGCCCCGAACCCCCACGGCGGGCCGTCCCGCCCCGGCTCTCTGCACATGGTTAAACGGTAATTCTTGTTCTTTAGAACTGGCTTTTCTTAATTATTGTAATTTATATATGATTTCTTTGAATTTGTCAAATTTAGATCGACAATACCCTGTTCCAATTAAGTAAATTTACTTGGTTAATGTCGAAATACGCGACTGGCGACGGCGCGTCACCCGCCCCGAATCCCGGGCCTGCCGCCGCAAGGAGCCGAGCTCGAGCGGGCCGGTGCCGTCCGATCGGAAAACGCTCTAGCGCCGCGCGATCCACGGGGAGATCCACGGCGGGGCGGCCTGCGTAAAATCTTGGTCGGTCGTTCAAGATGTGTATAAGCTTTTGAACTGATACAACGAATCGCGCGAGTTCAGGATTATTTTTGCAGTGAATGGTAGTGGGGGCGGCATGGCGAGCATTCTGGTGGTCGATGACGATCCTTTGATCTGCGAGGCCCTGGAGCTTTTTCTCGCCAATGACGGCCACGATGTCGTGACGGCCTATGAGGGCCAAAGCGCGCTGGAGCGCGTGGAGCGGCACCCCTTCGATATCGCCATCGTCGACCTCCTGATGCCGATCAAGGAGGGTTTCGAGACGATTCGCGATCTCAAGCGCAGCCAGCCGGCGCTCTGCGTCATCGCCATGTCCGGCGGCTCGATGATCCGCTCGACCGACTTCCTGTCCATGGCGACCAAGCTGGGCGCCCATAGGGCGCTGTCGAAGCCGGTCGAGGGCCAGGTCCTGCGCAACACCATCGCCGGCTGCTTGAATCCCCTGACCGGGCGTCGCCCGGATCTCGGCTGCCGCTAGAGCGTTTTCCGCTGACGCGGAATCACGGCGCCGGCCCGCTCCCCCTCCCGGCCACCCAACAGGATACTGCCGTGGGTGGCCGGGAGGGGGAGCGGGCCGGTGCCGTCCGAGCGGAAAACGCTCTGGGCGCGCGACGGCGCGTCTCATACCAGACGGCGATGAGTTGCTCTCATCGCCGCTTGCTGTCAGAAACCCTTGCCGGCGGCCATCGTCAGGGCATCCCCCTCGGCGTTGGCGGCGCGCAGGACCTTGCCGTCCAAATCGAACTGCAGGGCCGCCAGGCGGGCGTAGAGGCCGCCGTCGCGGATCAGGGCGTCGTGGCTGCCGCTGGCGACGATCCGGCCCTGGTCGAGCACGACGATCCGGTCCGCCTTCTGCACCGTGGCCAGGCGATGGGCGATGACCAGGGTGGTCCGGCTTTCCATCAGCTTCTCCAGGGCGCGCTGCACCGCCCGCTCGCTTTCGGAGTCGAGCGCGCTGGTCGCCTCGTCGAGCAGCAGCAGGGTCGGGTTGCGTAGCACCGCGCGGGCGATGGCGACGCGCTGGCGCTGGCCGCCGGAAAGCCGCACGCCGCGCTGGCCGAGGAAGCTGTCCAGGCCCTTGGGCAGCGCTTCGAGGAAATCCCGCGCCTGCGCCGCCTCGGCGGCTTCCAGGACCTCGGCATCGCTGGCGTCGGGGCGGCCGAAGCGGATGTTCTCCCAGGCGTTGGCGGAGAAGATCACCGGCTCCTGAGGCACCAGGCCGATCTGCGCGCGCAAGGCGGCCGGCTCCAGTTGGCGCAGGTCGAGACCGTCGAACAGAATGCGGCCAGCCTGCGGGTCGTAGAAGCGCAGCAGGAGCTGCAGCACCGTGGTCTTGCCGGCGCCCGAGGGACCGACGATGGCGATGCGCTCGCCGGGCGCCACCTCGAGATCGAAGCCGTCCAAGGCGGGCTGATCCGGCCGCGCCGGATAGCGGAACAGGACGCCCTCGAAGGAGACGCGCCCGGCCGTCGGGCTCGGCAGGGCCTGCGGCCGGTCGGGCGCGCGGATGTCCGGCTCGCTGCGCAGCAGCTCGAGCAGCCGCTCGGTGGCGCCGGCGGCGCGCTGCAGGTCGCCGATGACCTCGCTCAAGGCGCCGACCGCGCCGGCCACGACGATGGCGTAGAACACGAAGGCGGAGAGCTCGCCCGGCGAGATCCGGCCGGCCAGCACGTCGTGGCCGCCGACCCAGAGCACGGCGCTGACCGCCCCGAAGGCCAGCAGGATGACCAGCGCCGTCAGCATGGCGCGGGCCCGGATCCGCTCGACCGCCGTGGTGAAGGCGTCCTCGACCAGCGCCGCGAAGCGGCCGACGTCGCGCGGCTCCTGGCCGAAGGCCTGGACCGTGCGGATCGCGCCGAGCGACTCCTCGGCATGGGCGCTGAGGTCCGCCACCCGGTCCTGGCTCGCCCGGCTCAGGCGCCGGACGCGGCGGCCATAGACCAGGATCGGCAGGACCACCGCCGGGACCAGCAGGAAGACGATGCCGGTCAGGCGCGGCGAGGTGACGACCAGCAGGACCGCGCCGCCGGCCAGCAGCAGGACATTGCGCAGGGCGATCGAGACCGAGGTGCCGACCACGGTCTGCAGCAGGGTCGTGTCGGTGGTCAGGCGCGACATGACCTCGCCGGTCCGCGCGACCTCGTAGTAGGCCGGCGACAGGCCGATCATGCGCTCGTAGACGGCCCGGCGCAGGTCGGCCACGACCCGCTCGCCGATCCAGGAGACCAGGGAGAAGCGGGCATAGCTGGCGATCGCCAGCAGCAGGATCACGCCGAAGAGGACCAGCACGGCCTTGTCGAGCAGGGCCGCGTTGCCGCTGGCGAAGCCGTCGTCGACCAGCTTGCGCAGCCCGAAGCCGAGCCCCAGCACGGTGCAGGCAGCGACCGCCAGCGCCAGCAGGGCGCCGGCGATCTGCAGCCGGTAGGGCCGGCAGAACTGCCAGAGATGGGCGAGCTGCGAGAGGTCCCGGCTGCGTTCGCCTTCGCCCTCCAGCCTCTTGTCGCGGGTCGCGGCCATGGCCGCTATCCCTATCCCAAGGCCGGGGTGGCGACAATACGGCGCCGGGGCCCGGGCCGAGACCTCGTCCGCCGCCGCCGCGCCAGGCTTGCCTCCGGCCGGCCGCTCGGCTATACACCGGCCGCTTCGGGCCCGAGGGGCCCGAGCGAGCCCCCGGAGAGCGAGCGATGAAGCAGGATATCCACCCGGACTACCACGAGATCACGGTGATCATGACCGACGGCAGCGAGTTCAAGACCCGCTCGACCTACGGCAAGCCCGGCGACACCCTGCGCTTGGACATCGACCCCAAGACCCACCCGGCCTGGACCGGCGTCCACCGCCTGGTCGACACCGGCGGCCAGCTCGCCAAGTTCAACAAGCGCTTCCAGGGCTTGGGCATCAAGAACTGAGGCGCCGGGGGCCGGCACCCACCCGGGATCTAGCCGACCCCACGCTCCATCATGGAATCCAGGCGCGCGACCCGCTCGTAGAGCTTGCGGCTGCGCTCGTAGATGTCGGCGAAGGGCGCCGGCAGGGCACGCTCCTCCAGCGGGCGCGGCGACAGGCAGACGTCCTGGCCGGACAGGCGATAGGCGTCTCCGGCGGCCTCGCTGCGCGTCATCTCGCCGGCCTGCACCGCCTTCTGGACCAGCAGCCAGGCCATCACCTGGGTCAGCCGCGAGGTGACCTTGAGCGCCGCGCAGGATACCGCCATG
>JANQLT010000198.1 GCA_028280455.1 Kiloniellales bacterium | reverse complement strand
GCGTTTTCCGCTGACGCGGAATCACGGCACCGGCCCGCTCCCCCTCCCGGCCACCCAATAGGATACTGCCGTGGGTGGCGGGAGGGGGAGCGGGCCGGTGCCGTCCGATCGAAAACGCTCTAGCGACCGGCGGCATCCTCCCGTCGCCGCCGGCCGAGCCGGCCGAGGGCGGCCAAGCCGACGAGGCCGGCGGAGAAGAGGCCCAGGCTCGCGGGCTCCGGGATGGTCGCGAAGAGCTGCTCGAAGCTGTCTAGGCTCGCCAGGTCGCCGGGGCCCTCGACGATGCCGAAGAGGTTCGTCGTGACGACGATGCGCTGCTGCGCCTCGAAGCTCTCGGAGTCCAGCAGCTCCATCTCGACGGAGATCGGGATGCCGATGGCAAAGACGTTCAGGCCCGCCACCGGTTGCGAGAAGGGCTCGGTGCGCTCGACGGTCTCGTCGATGTCGACGTTGCCGGTGCCGTCGATGGCGAACTCGAGCAGCTCGAGCGAGGCGGCCACGAGCTCCTGGCCGAGGTCCAGGAGCGTCACGGTGTATTGAAAGGTGATGTCGAAGAAGTCGCTCGTGGTCAAGGCGAGGGCGGGAGGGTCGATGATCGGCATCTCGGCGACGAGCACGTTGCCGGTATCCTCGAACTTGAGCCCGGAGCCGAAGCCGCCATCGGTCACGGCTGTCACATCGATCTGGGACAGGTCCGTTCCGGAGTCGTTGGCGATCAGGCGCCAATCCGAGAACAGCAGGTCGCCCGCCGTGATCGTGACCGCCGGGTCGCTGTCGAGCAGGTCGGTCAGCGGAATGGCCTGGGCCGCGCTCGAGGAAAGGCCAACGACGGCCGAGAACAAGGCCGCCGGCAGGGTCTTGCGTGAATGACGAAGAAGGGCTGCACCAAGCTGGACCATGAGTCGACTGCTCCCTGGAGACGTTCACTACGCCGTCAATGTTCCAGGGCGCGCCGCGCGCGGTCGATGAAAGGCTCCGAATAGGGCTGCTCAGGAATCGTTTAAGGGTGGGGAAGGGGGCGAGCGCGTTGCCTGCTTGGGCGGCATCGTCACCGATGCGCCGATCGGGTGACGCTTTGGCGATCGCCGCTGGTCGCGGTAGCTTTCGAGATGGAAACGAACTGCCCCCTCACCCGGCTCCGGCTAAGCTCAGCCTTCGGCTTCGCTAAGCCTCCACGGCCCTCTCCCCCGTCGGGGGAGAGGGATGCGCAGGCTTGGCGAGGCGCAGCCGAGCCTAGCCGGAGCTGGGTGAGGGGGCAGTTCGTTTCCCTTCAGCCACCGGCCGGCGATGCCGCCTAGTCCGGTTGCGCGCTAGCGACCACTCAGGCGCTCTTGGTCCAGGCGCAGGGCATCGCAGAGGTGATCGACGACCGCGCGCACGCGCGCCGTCTCCTTGTGGTCGCGGTGGGTCAGCAGCCAGAGGTCGACCTCGAGGTCGAAGCTGTCGGCCAGGACCCGCCGGATGCCCGGTGCCGCGGCCGCCATGTAGAGCGGCACGGCCAGCAGGCCGCAGCCGGCGACCATTGCGGAGAACTGGGTCAGGAGGTTGTCGCAGGCGAAGCCGCTGCGCCGAATGCCGGCGCTGTAGCCGCGCAGGAGCTTGACCTGCGGCAGGTTGGCGATCTCGCCGATCGATTCGATGACGTCGTGGTGAGCCAGATCCTCGAGCTGTCGGGGCTCGCCGTGCTGCTCGAGATAGCTGGCGGCGCCGAACAGACCGAAGCAGGCCTTGCCGACGCAGCGGCCGATCAGATCGTCGTCGCCGGGCGCGCCCAGGCGAATGGCGATGTCGGCCTGATGGCGCGCCAGGTCCAGGGTCGGGACGCAGACCAAGAGCTCGATCTCGATGTCGGGGTAGAGCTGCGCCAGCCGATGGACATGCTCCGGCATCCAGTAGGTGCCGATGCCCTCGGAGGCCGTGACGCGGACCTTGCCGGCGAGCTTGCCGTTCTCGCCGCCGACCCGCCGCTCGATGACCTGCATGGCGCCCTCGACGTCGCGCACCAGCTCGAGGATTCGCGCACCCGCCTCGGTCATGGCATAGCCGTCCGGCCGGCGGTCGAAGAGCCTTACGTTGAGCGCTTGCTCGAGCACCTGGACCTGGCGGCCGACGGTCGGCTGGCTGACCTTGAGGCTGCGGGCGGCGGCCGAGAGGCTGCCCGTGTCCGCCACGGCGAGGAAATATCTGTAGGTGTCCCAGTCCATTGGCTTCTCAGATTAGAATAGTTCAAATCTAGCCATGTTCGCGCCGGGGTCCACGCCGAGGAGTGTGACGGCCGTCACACTTCTGCCGTCTGGCCGGTAAAACGCCCGTGAGGGAGAGCGTCGGCGGCGGGGAACCCGCCACGGCCGGCCGTTCCGATCCGCCCCGGGCAGCCGCCCAAAGATCTGTGCAGCCCTATTCAGACTTCGACACTTTCCGCATTGCGCCCGATGCGCCACCTCTTGGCTGCCGGTCCAGGACGGGCCGCAGGGGCGAGGGCGATCTGCCTGCCTGGGGAGAGAGGAGATCGGAGATGTCGGCTCAGCTCGAGGGTTTGCCTCCCCCTCTCTCGGCTCTCGGATTCGGCGACAGTCCCCCGCGCCGCCGAGCGTCTCCTCTCTCCAGCCTCTGCCTTGCCGGTCGGCCGGCGGCCCTGTCCTCGTTGAAGCCAG
This sequence comes from Kiloniellales bacterium, assembly GCA_028280455.1. GTDB lineage: Bacteria > Pseudomonadota > Alphaproteobacteria > Kiloniellales > JAKSDN01 > JANQLT01. Next base: position 21,196 of record JANQLT010000198.1, on the reverse strand, counting down.
TCGAAAAGGAGCTCCTTCATGTCGCCCTTTCAGGAAATCTTGAAGGCTCTGAGAAGCCCGCGCGCGCTCCGCTTGGCTGAGGACGCTCTGCGCCCGGCCGCCGATCCGACGGCGGACTCCAGGACAGGCCTGAACCGACGTGACGTCGCTGTCGGCGCCTATGCGCTGCGCCGCCCATCCGATTTCGGCAAGCAGATCCGGGTTCCGGCGGAGATCGCCAACGACAACGGAAAGCCTGCCGTCGGCCTCTAGGCGGGACCGGCCCGCCGGCTCGGCGGAAGGTTCCGAAGGCCTCAAAGAATTCGTTCAGGCCTAGCCACGAAGGCTTCATTGTGGCCGAGAACGAAACGATCTATTCCGAAATCGAAGGCGTCACGCGAAGACCGCAGCGGCGGACAAGGAGCAACGCCCAGGGACTCGAGCTGCCGACCCATTGACGCGCCGCGCTGCCTCGCGCCGGTGCCGACTGCCTCAAAGCTAGCCGTGTCGTTGCGCTGCGACGCCCTTGCGTCGTCGGCGAGCGCCGCCGCTTTGCCTTCACGGTAGACGGGCGTGAAGCGAATACCGCGGACGGTGACGAGACGCGCAAGTAGGCGATTTCAGACGCAGTGAGCGGAAGGGAGCCGGACCATGGTTGACAGTGTCGCAAGCGGCGAGACGATCGCGATAGCCGACGGATCGAGCGAAGCCCTGACAAGTGACGAGCAGGGGCAGGTATTCCAGCTTGGTGCCGGAGCGTCGGCGAGCGTGGCGGGCGCCCCTCTGCTCACCATCGATGACCTCTGCGTCACCATCCAGAACTTCGGCTCGGCCGCGAGTACCGGCGAGACGGCAACCCTCTCGATTCAGGCGGACCAAGCGCTCGTCGAGAACGATGCCGAGGCGTCGATCAGGGCCGAAGACACGGCCATCAGGGTCGAGGCGCGCCGGGCCGCTATCTTCAACGACGGGCTGATCGCCGGCGACCGGAATGCCGTCGACTTCGCCAACGGCGGCGACTCTTCCGGCAGTCTGTTCAACTTCGGCAGCGTCACCAGCGACAGCCGTGCGGTCAACATCGGCGGCCAGGACGTCAAGGTCTACAATCACGGCGAGATCCTCGGCACCGGCGATCAGCGCAACGGCACGATCTATGCCGACGGCTCCGCCGACCGCTACAAGATCGTCAACTACGCCGGCGCTTCGATCGACGCCGGCGACGGCCAACTGGGTGCTGCCATCTCGCTGCAGACCGGACAGGCCGAGGGCGATGTCGTGAAGGCCAGGATCTACAACTACGGCACGATCCAGGGCCGCGGCGGCGCCGAGGACACCAGTCCCCTGGCCGGTGACGGCATCCGGATCTTCTCGGGCGCCGAAGACGGCGGCACGACCTTTCGGGGCAACCTCGTCAACTACGGCATGATCCTCTCGTCGGAGGCGGCAAGCGGATCGACGGCCGCGGTTCGTCTCGTCGATGGCGTCGCCTGGGACGGCAGGCTCGTCAACGGCTCGAGCGGCGTGATCGAGGGCGCGGCCAACGCGATCTACTTCGGCGATGGGGCGCACGATCTCGACCTGCTCAACTACGGCACGATCAGGTCCGACGGCGATGCCATCGTGCTCGAGGAGGTCGCGGCCTTCTCGGGCTCGATCACCAACCGCGGCATGATCGTCGGCAACGCGGACAGCGGCGAGACCGGCGTCGGACTGCGTGCCGAGAGCGTCACGGTGGATCTGACGATCGTCAACGACGGCACGATCCTCGGCGATGTCCTGCTGGGCAGCGGCGACGATCGCTTCGACGGCGCCGACGGCGCGCTGGCCGGGACGGTCATCGGCGGCGACGGCGACGACGTCATCGCGAGCGGCCGGCTCGACGATTACCTGGTAGGCGACGTCGTACAGCGCGACTGGACCGAGATCCTCGACGAGGACGGCGACCGGCTCGAGCTCCTGTCCGATCCGGCCGGCGACGACAGCCTCTATGGCGGGGCCGGCGACGACACGATCACGGGCGACTATGTCGGGCTCCCCAGCGTCAGTGGCGTTGCCTTCGTCGGCAACGACCTGCTCCACGGCGGCGACGGCAATGACCGCATCGCCGGCGACGTCTTGACCTACGACGAGACCCGCCTCGTCGGAATCTTCGATGACGAGCTCGACGGCCAACGAGTGGGGCTCGATACCATCTACGGCGGTGAGGGCGACGATATCATCAGCGGCGACATCTTCGGTGACGTGGCCGGCGGAGATGGGGGGCCGGGCGGGCCTCCGGGTCTCGACGAGGAGGGGGAGCCCATCGACGGCGAGGGCGGGCGCGACGGCGTCGACGGTCCACGCCCGGGGGTCGACACGATCTTCGGCGGGGCCGGCGACGACGTCATCTATGGCGACGCCTCGGGAGACAAGAGAGCTGGTCGGGTCGCCACTGACGTCGTGCCGCCGGCCCCGGACCCGGATCCCGACGACGGTGCTTTCATCGGATTCAACGGGTCGCCCGGCCAGCCCGGTCTTCCGCAGGACGGCGGCGACTCCCTGTTCGGCGGCGAGGGCAACGATGTTCTCTTCGGCGACGTCGGCGGGGACATCCTGGATCGCGCGAGCTCGGGCAGCGATCTCCTCGTCGGCGGCGCCGGCGACGATACCCTCGTCGGCGACGCCGGCGGGAACATCTTCGAGTTCAGCGCGGGTCTCGACGATCGGCTCTATGGCGGCGCCGGCGACGACGTCATCGTCGGCGACGCGATCGGAGTCATTGACGCCGGTTCCCGGGCGGGCGACGACACCGTCGAGGGCGGCGCCGGCGACGACCGCATCTTCGGTGACGCCATGGACGAGAACAACGGCGAAGGCGGAGACGACAGTCTCGATGGCGGGACCGGCAACGACCTGATCGTCGGCGGCTCGGGCGAGGACCGGATCGAAGGGGCCGAGGGTGGCGACCGCCTCATCGGTGGCGCCGATGCCGACCGCTTCGTCTACCGCGCCGGCGACGGCGGCCTGACGGTGGAGCTGGTCGACGTCATCACGGACTTCCAGGACGGCACGGACCTCGTCGAGCTGGTCGATGGCCTGACCTTCGGCACCGGCGCCGGACAGGCGCAGTTCATCCAGGGCGGCTCCTTGGGCTTGGGCACCGACAGCGATGACTCCCTGCTGGTGATTACCGACGGCAACGGCAACGTCACCGAGGCCTTGGCGATACTCCCCGGCATCTTGATTGAGAACCTCGACGCCACCGACATCTTCGTCGGTCCCTAGCCGGCGGCGACGGTGGAAGCGGCAGGGCCTCAAGAGAATTGTGGGGGGTCTCCACAGATTCGTTCAATTGTGCTGCGGCGGGGAGATACCCACTTTATTGGAATCGTTACAAAGCGATGACGAGCTTGCGGATGCGCGACGGCCGGCGAGTCTCAAAGGGTAGGCAGAAGTCCCCCGCTTAGCCCGCTCGACAAAGGGTATTGCACCACCCGAGGCCGTCGCGCTGCCGCCAGCCGTCGAGGCTCTGAGAAGACTGCGGAAGGTCGCTCTGGGAGGCCCCTATGGAAGAGGCAGGCGCGGTGGACAGCGGCAAGGGCTGGCATGCGGCGCGCAACTATCCGCCCGCCTCGGCGGTGATCCAGCAAGCCAAGTGGTTCTCGCTCAAGGTCAACGGCCCGGGCTTTCATCTGATTCCCTGCTCGGCCGACTTGCGGCGGCTGCTATCCTATTGGGAGGAGCAGCGCGGCGACCGCCTGATACCGGTCTTCAGGAGCATCGACCCGGACGACGTCAGGCCGCTGCTGCCGATCACCTTCCTGGTGGACGTCAGCCAGGAGCCCCTGGACATGGCCTATCGTCACCTGGGGTCGGCCATCGTCAGCCGCAGCCGGGGCGACTACGCCGGTCTGCGCCTCCGCGACCTGCCCAGCCAGGCGCCGCCGAGCCAGATCTGGCGCCTCTACGAGGCGGCGGTCGTGCACCAGAGCCCCCACGTGCTCTTCGTGCCCTTGATCGACCATCCGAGCCTGCACGTGGAGATGTTGGCCATGCCGCTCGCCAGCAAGGACCACCGCGTCGACACGATTTTCGGCGGCATCTCCTTCGACCTGGTCTACCGCCCCTACGACGAAGGCCGATCGCGGGTTTCGAACTGAGGCTCGCCGGCTAGGCCGATTGCGGGCTGCAGGGAACGCAGGGCAGGTCCGACCAGTCCCGCGTGCTCGCAAGCATCAGGCTGTCGGCTTCCTTCCTGACCAGCTCGGCGAGGAAGGTCATCACCGCCCGGACCTTGGCCGTCTTGGTCAGGTCCTTGTGGGTCAGCAGCCAAAGGTCTTCCGAGTGCTTGACGCTGTCGGGCAGGACGCGCTCGAGGCCGCTCTCCGGACCGGCCATGAAGGCCGGCAGCACCACCACGCCGTGGCCGCTTTGACCGGACGCGAGGAGCGCCGCCATGCTGTTGTAGAGCATGTTGACGCTGGCGATGCCGATCAGGGGCTCGATGAGGTTTCTGACGCAGGAGTCCCTGTCGGCGCCGCCCCAGGCGATGATCGAGTGCCCGTCCAGGTCCTCGAGCCGCGCCGGTCTGCCATAGCTGGCTAGATAGTCGCCGCTGGCGAACAAGCCGAAGTGGACCTTGCCGAGGCACTGGCCGATGGCGTCCTGGGACTCCGGATCCCCGACGCGCAGGGCGATGTCGCAGTCCCCGCTCATGACGTCGAGGGCGTTGTGACCGAGTATCATGTCGAGCTCGATACCGGGGAAGGCCTGCTTGAAGCCGGACAAGCGGGGCACCAGCCAGAAGATGCCGAGGCACTCGGCGGTGGACAGGCGGACGCGGCCGACGCGGCGCCCGTCGTGACCGCTGACGCGGCGGACGATGTCGTTGACCGTCTTGTCCAGGCCTTGCGCCAGCTCGACGATGGTCTCGCCGGCCGGTGTCAGGCTGTATCCCAAGGTCTCGCGGTCGAAGAGCCTAGCGTCGAGCCAACGCTCGAGATCGCGGATCCGACGGCCGACGGTGGGTTGCGTGACCCCGAGCTCCCGCGCGGCGGCGGACAACGATTTGTGCTCGACGACCGCCAGGAAGAAACGGAAGCAGTCCCAGTCCATAGTGCGCGAAGTCTTTGGTGTATTTGACCCCCAGCGGTCACAGAGAGTCTACGGGCTGGCCTCGGCGCCCGCGCTGAAAACTATTGAATACCGCCATTCAAATTGTTGGAGACGGCGCGCTACTCGCCGGCGGTCGTTTCGTTGCAACGAATCTTTTGAGGCCTAGTAAAGAAACGAGAATTGGCCGGGTCCCGAGACGATCCTATTTTGCCTTTGCGTGTCCCCGACTGGCTCAAGGCCCGGAACAGAGGCGCTCGATGGCTGGTCAACTGAAACTGACATGGCGTGGTGCTTCGATGACGGAGCGAACTTCATGACCCCCACGGAAATCGACATTGTGCAGCGGAGCTTCGCCAAGCTGCGCCCGATCCAAGAGACGACGGCACAGCTCCTGTTCCTGCGCTTGATGGAGCGGGAGCCTAGTCTGGACAACCTGTTCCGCTGCTGTGACCTGAAAGAGCAGGGCGGCCGTGTCATGGCCTCGCTCGGCATGGCGGTCGGCGGCCTGGAAGACCTGGACTCGCTCTTGCCGGTGCTCCGTGATCTGGCGGTTCGCCACGTCGACTATGGCGTGAAGCCGGCGCACTACGTGACCTTCGGCGAGGCGCTGCTCTGGACCCTGGAGATCGCGCTCGGCGACGACTTCGACGCGGCGGCGCGGCGGGCATGGACGGCGTTCTACGAGGTCTTGTCGTCCGCCATGATGGAGGCAGCGATCGGCGAGGTCGCGCAAAGGCGGCGATCGAGGCGGCCCTGCGCCCTCGGCCTGCAAGGCTTGCCGCAGGGCTTTGCGCCTGCGCTCCCGAACGCTGTGGCGGGCGAGTGACCGGGCCCGTCAGCGCGTTTGCGCCGGGCCGGGACGAGCTCCCGCTATAGCGACCTCCCCAGCCAGATCGTTCGGCCGCTCTCGCCATTGCCGCCGTCGATGTCGTCGAAGCCGATCCGCCGCCAGAAGGCGACGGCGGCCTGGTTCTCCCGGTTGACGCCGACATGGGCCGCGGTGGCGCCGAGCTTGGCGGCCCTGTCGCACCACAAGCCGGCCATCCGGGTGCCGATGCCTCTGCGTTGGAGCTGCGGCAGCAGGTTGAGGTGGAGGTGGGCCGGGAAGCGATCGACGACCGCCCGGGGCGGCGATGGCGGATGGTGTATCTGGTGACAGCGGCGCTGATCTAGCGTTCGCTCGGCCTCGGGTGTTTCAGAGGGATCCCTGTATCGAGGGCGCAAGGCCGGCCACCACTCGGCCTCGAGCCGGGCGAGCCAGGCACGCGTATCGAGCGTGCCGAGCACGAAGCCGGCGACCGCGCCGTCCGTCTCGGCGACGAAGGCCAGGTCCGGTTCCAATACGGCGTAGGGCGCCGAATAGATGTGCCCCATGAGCTGCGGGTCGTCGTAGATCTGCGAGGCGTCGCCGCCGTGCAGGCCCGTCGCCAGCGAAATGCGGTAGAGGGCCGCCAAGTCGCCCGACTGGTATCGACGAAGCGTCGCCATGTGGCCGGCCGTGCTAGCGGATCTCTTGCCAGACCGCGTCGAGCGCCTGCTCGAGGATGTCGGCGGCTTCGTCGATCTCGTCCTCCTCGATGATCAGGGGCGGCATGAAGCTGAGGCGGTCCGGCGGGATCGAGCGCAGGTAGAGGCCGCGGTCGTGGGCGGCGTCCTGGACACGGACGCCGACCTTCAGGCCCGGCGCGAAGGGCCTGCGGGCCCGCTTGTCGGCCATAAGCTGGAAGCCGCAGAACAGGCCGATGCCGCGGACGTCGGCAACCAGCGGGTGCTCGGCCAGCGCCTCGCAGCGCTCGAGGAAGCGCGCGGAGACCCGGCGCACGTGACCGATCAGATCGATGTCCTCGTAGATCTGCAGCGCCTCGAGCGCGACGGCCGCGCCGACCGGATGGCCCGCGTAGGTGAAGCCATGGCCCAGGACGCCGACCTCGTCGGCGTTGCGCAGCATGTCGCGATAGAAGTCCTCCTTGATCATCAGCGCCGACATCGGGAAGAAGGCCGCCGTCAGGGCCTTGGCGCAGGAGGTCGAGTCGGGCTGCAGGCCGAAGGCCTCGGCGCCCCACAGGTGGCCGGTGCGCCCGAAGCCGCAGACCACCTCGTCGACGTGGAAGTGGATGTCGTAGCGGCGGATCACCGCCTGCATGGCTTGCCAGTAGCCCTGGGGCGGGCGGATCGCGCCGCCGCCGGACTGCATCGGCTCGGCGAAGAAGGCGGCGATGGTCTCCGGGCCCTCCGCGAGGAGCAGGTCTTCGAACTCCCGGGCCATGCGGTTCGAGAACTCCTCTTCCGACTCGCCCTCTTCGTGGCCCAGGTAGTAGTTGGGCGTGGAGAGCTTGAGGAATCCGGGCAGCGGCAGGCCGAACTTGGCGTGCATGTGCGGCTGGCCGGACGCGCTGACCGCCGCCACCGTGTTGCCGTAGTAGCCGCGCCAGCGCGAGACGATCTTGCGCCGCTCGGGCTGGCCGCGGGCGATGTTCCGGTACCAGAGGAACTTGATCATCGAGTCGTTGGCCTCGGAGCCGGAGCATTGGAACAGGGCGCGGTCCATCGGCACCGCCGCCATCGAGGTCAGCCGTTCGGCCAGCTCGGCGACCTTGGGGTGCGAGCGGCCGTAGAAGGTCGGGGCGAAGGGCAGCTTGTCCATCTGCCGCTTCGCCGCCTCGGCGAGCCGGTCGTTGTGATAGCCGAGCGAGACGCAGCCGAGGCCCGAGAAGCCGTCGATCAAGCGGCGCCCGTCGTCGGTCGTGAAGCGCACGCCGTCGCCCTCGGTGACCATGACGACCGGGCCGTCCTCGCCATGCCGGCGCAGGTCGGTCTGGCCGTGGAGGTGATGATCGCGGTCGTGGGCGCGTAGGCTCTGGTCGCCGTGCAGCCTGCCATCCATGGGTCCGGTCCTCGGGTCAGCGTCGATCGGCCGCTTGACTCTGCGTCCTAGGTGATGAATCACAATCTATAAAATTGCCTGACTTCGTGAATTCGATTCATCGATCCGGCCATGAAGGCACCGCTGCTGGACCTCCGGCACTATCAGATGATCGCCACCCTGGCGACGACGCCGCGGGTGACGGATGCCGCGGAGCGGCTCGGCATCACGCCCTCGGCCCTGTCCCACCGGATCCGCGAAGCCGAGCGGCGTCTCGGCGTGCCGCTGTTCAGCCGCTCGCACAAGCGGCTGCGCATGACGGCCGCGGCCGAGTACCTGGCGCAGGTCGCCGAGCGTCTGCTGTCGGATCTGGTCCGCGCCGAGCGGGACGCCGAGCGCATGGGCCAGGGAGTCCGCCACGTCGTCCGCCTGGCGGTCGAGGCCTACAGCTCCTACCACTGGCTGCCCGCCTTTCTGCGCCGGCTGAAGACGGCGCAGCCCGAGGTCGGCATCCAGGTCGTCGCCGCGGCGGCCCGGGCGCCGCTGGAGTCGCTCCTGGATCACACCGTCGACCTGGTCATCGTCTCCGGCGAGCAGTCCGGCGGGCGCACCGAGCAGGTCCATCTGTTCGACGACGAGCTGACCTTCATCATGCCGCCGAGCCATCGACTGGCCGGCAAGACTCACATCGACGGCCAGGACATCGTCGGCGAGGACTTCATCACCTACACCCGGATACCCGAGCCCGACCGGGAGTACGCGCGGCTGTTCCGGCCGAACGACACCTACCCCAACTGGACGGAGACCGTCGAGCTGCCCGAGGCCATCGTCGAGATGGTGGCGGCCGGCTTGGGGACCTCGGTGCTCGCCCACTGGGCGGTCAAGGGCGCCATCGACAGCGGCCGCATCCTCGGCTGCCGCGTCGGGCCGGAGGGCGTGACGATTCCCTGGTATGCCGTGGTGCGTGCGGACAGCGGACCGGAGGAAAGCGTGCGGCGCGCGGTCGCCGAGACTCTCGCCCTCTGGTGCCGGGAGACGGAGGGCTTCTCGAGCTGATGGGGGACGCCATGCGGATCTGTTTTGTCGGCCTCGGCACCATGGGCCTGCCGATGGCGTCGCGGCTGCTCGACGCCGGCTTCTCGCTCGCCGCCTGGGATGTTCTCGACAGCGCGGGCGCCGCGCTGCCAGGGCGCCGCGACACGCTTGAGGAGGCCGCCGAAGGCGCGGACGTGGTCGTGACCATGCTGCCCGAAGGCACGCATGTCGCCACGGTCCATGATCGTCTTCGTGACAGCGGGCAGGATAGGCGTCGCGTCTATCTGGACAGCTCGACCATCGACGTCGCCACGACCCGGCGGCTGGCGGCGCGCGCCGCCGAGGCCGGCCACGGCTTCGTCGACGCGCCGGTGTCGGGCGGCGCGGAAGGGGCCGCGGCCGGCGGCTTGAGCTTCATGGTCGGCGGCTCCGCGGCGGAGGTCGCGCGGGTCAGGCCGCTGCTCGAGGCCCTGGGCAGCCGGATCATGCAGTTCGGCGAGGCCGGCGCCGGCCAGGCGGCGAAAGCCTGCCACAACATGATCTGCGGCATCACGGCGCTCGGCGTCAGCGAGGCCTTCGCCTTGGCCGACGCGCTCGGCTTGGACCGGCAGCACTTCTTCGAGCTCTGCGCCGGCGCGGCGGCGCAGAGCTGGATCCTGCAGAACCGCTGTCCGGTGCCGGGCCCCGCGCCCGACGCGCCGGCGTCCAACGACTACCGGCCGGGCTTCGCGGCGCGCCTCATGGCCAAGGACCTGCGCCTGGCCCAGGAGGCGGCGCGCGCCAGCGGCCAGGAAACGCCCTTCGGCGCCGAGGCGGCCCGCCGCTTCACGGCCTTCGCCGAGGCCGGCGGCGGCGACCTCGACTTCTCGGCGATCTACCGGGAGATCCGTGACGGTTCGGATGGAGGCTAGGGCGTTCCCGGCTTGGGCGTAGTCGTCGCCGGTCCGTTGACCCGGAGACGCTTTTGCTATCGCCGCTGGTCGCGGCAGCCTTCGACATCGAAACGAACTGCCCCCTCACCCGGCTCCGGCTAAGCTCAGCCTTCGGCTTCGCTAAGCCTCCACGCCCTCTCCCCCGTCGGGGGAGAGGGTTGCGCAGGCTTGGTGAGGCGCATCCGAGCCTAGACGGAGCTGGGTGAGGGGGCCGTTCGTTACCCTTGGACAACGGGCCGGCGATGCCACCTAGTCCGCTAACGCGCTAGCCCTGCAGGCGCGCGTTCTGCGGATCGTAGAACGGCAGGGTCGAGGGGACGGCGCGCCGCCGCTCGCCGAGGATCTGGATCTCGAAGCACTCGGCCATCTCGGCCTTGTCGCGCTCGACGTAGCCCAGGGCAATCCGTCGATCGAGGCGGAAGCCCGTGCCGCCGGAGGTGATGTAGCCGACCAGGCGGCCGCCTTGGAAGATCGGATCGCTGGGCAGCGGGTCGGCGTCGCCGCCCTCGTCGATCGTGAAGCCGACGAAGCGCCAGGCTGCCGGTGTCTCGCGCTGCCGAAGGAAGGCGTCGCGGCCGATGAAGTCGGCCTTGTCCGGCTTGGCGAAGCCCGCGAGCCCGGCGTCGAACAGGCTGTACTCCGTGCCGATGTCGGCGCCCCAGGCGTGGTAGCCCTTTTCGAGACGCATGGCGTTCAGGGCATAGGAGCCGAAGTCGAGCAGGCCGAGATCGGCGCCGGCGTCGCAGATCGCGGCGTAGAGCGCCGGCAGGTCGGCCGAGGCGGCGTGCAGCTCCCAGCCCAGCTCGCCGACGTAGGAGAGCCGCATCGCCGTCACCGTCAGGCCGGCGACCTCGATCTCGGCGAGCGACATCCAAGGCATCGCCGCGGGGCCCAGATCGGCGTCGCAGAGGCGCGACAGCAGGGCGCGGGCGTTCGGGCCCATGACCATCAAGGCGCCGTCGCGGTCGCTGCCCAGGCGCAGGGTTACGGAGCCGTCGCCGGGGAGATGGGCGGAGAGCCAGTCGAAGTCGCGGTCGACGGCGAGGGTCGGGCCGCAGAGCAGATAGCGATCCTCGGCCAGCCGGGCGACCGTCGTCTCGCTCCAGATCATGCCCTTCGGCGTCAGCATGTAGGACAGCCTGACCCGGCCGACCCGGGGTAGCGCGCCGCAGAGCAGGCGCTCCAGGTAGGCGGCGGCGCCCGGGCCGGAGACTTCGTATTTGGTGAAGCCGCCGTGGTCCATGACGCCGACCGCGTCGCGCACGGCCTCGCACTCCCGGCGCACGGCCGCGCGCCAGGGCTCGCGGTCCCGGAAGCTGAGCTTGTCGGCGTCGTAGGCCTGGCCGCCGCGGTCGAACCAGAGGGCGCGCTCCCAGCCGCCGATCTGGCCGAACTGGGCGCCTTTGGCGGCGAGTCTGTCGTAGAGCGGCGTCTGCCCGACCGGCCGGCCCGAGGGCAGCAGGCGGTGGGGAAAGGGGATGGCGTACTGCAGGTCGTAGAGCTCGACGACGCGGCTCCGGGCGTAGGGCGGGTCGGCCCAGTCGCCGAAGCGGCGCGGGTCCCAGGCCGCCATGTCCCACTCGGTCTCGCCCTCGGTGACCCACTCGGCGATGGCCTTGCCGACGGCGGCGGACTGCGTGATGCCGACCTGGATGCCGCAGGCCTGGAAGAAGCTCGGTAGGCCCTTGGCCGGGCCGCAGAGCGGCAGGGCATCCGGCGAGTAGGCGATGGGCCCGTTGATGAAGCGCTGTACGCCGGCCCGCTCAAGCAGCGGCACGTGGGCGATGGCCGCTTCCAGGACCTCGGCGATGTCGTCCGGCGAATCGGGAAAGAGCGAATGCGCGAAGTCCTCGGGAACGCCCTCGGTGAAGGCCGGCCGGCCCGGATGGCCGTAGGAGCCGAAGAGGAAGCCGGCGCGCTCCCGGCGCAGGTAGAAACGGATGTCCGGATCGCGGACCAGCGGGAAGAGCGTCGGGTCCGCCTCGAGCTCGGCGAGCGGCTCGGTCACCAGGTATTGGTGCTCCAAGGTCGTCACCGGCGCGGCCGTCCCGGCCAGCCGGGCGATCTCGCCGCCCCAGAATCCGGCGGCATTGACGACGACCTGGCAAAGGACGTCGCCCTTGTCGGTGCTGACCTGCCAGTCGCCGCCGGGCTTGCGCGCTAGGCCGGTGACCCGCGTGAAGCGCGCGATCTCGGCGCCCCCCGCCCGCGCGCCCTTGGCCAGCGCCTGGGTGAGCTGACCCGGGTCGATGTCGCCCTCGTAGGGGTCGTGGATCGCGCCGAAAACCTCGTCGCCGGCCTTGTAGTAGGGGTGCAGGTCTTCCATCTCGCGCGGCGACAGCAGGGCGAGATCGAAGCCGGCCGAGGTCGAGAGGCCGACGAGGTGGCGATAGAGGTCCATGCGGTCGGGCGTATGCGCCGGCCAGAAGGCGCCCGTGTGGCGGTAGGTGATCGGCGCGCCGACCTTGTCGCCGAGGCCGCGATAGAGACGCCAGGCGTAGTTGCCGGCGCGCATGCCGAGCCAGCTCGCGGCATAGGTCGGGATGTTGCCGGCCGCATGCCAGGTCGAGCCGGAGGTCAGCTCGTCCTTCTCGATCAGCAGGCAGTCGGCCACCCCGGCCTCGACCAGGTGATAGAGGCAGGATAGCCCGACGGCGCCGCCGCCGATGACGACGACTCGCGCATGGGAGCGCACGGCTCAGTGCTCGGCGAGCAGACGGCCGAAGCCGGGCAAGGGATCGTCGATGCCGATCGCGCGCAGCGTCTGCCAATAGACGGCGGCATTGCAGGCGATCAGCGGCTTGCCGGTTTCCGCCTCCAGCTCTTCGATGATGTCGACCAGGGGCAGCGCCGTGCCGACCTGGAGGATCGCCTCGCAGTCGGCCTCGGCGACCCGGTGCACCACCGCGCGGATCTCGTCCAGCGTTGTCTCGCAGATCGCCGGCAGCGAAGGCGCCTCGGTGCCCTTAATGGCGGCGACCTCGAAGCCGGCCTCTTCGAGGTTGGCCTGGACGTTGCGGTCGATCTCGGCGGCGAAGGGCGTGACCACCGCGATCCGCGTGGCGGCGACGGCCCGCAGGGCGGCGTGGTCGGCCTCCGAGGCGTTGAACACCGGCACGCCGACCGCCTCGGCCAGCTCCCCGCAACGGGCGGCCAGCTTCGCGACGCCGCCGGGCCCGGCATCGGTGGTCAGGCCGATCGCGATCGCCCGGGGCTTGCAATCCATCAGCTTGAGCGCCTCCTCGATCAGGTCGTCGGAGACCGCCGCGCCGCCGAGCCGGAAGCGCTGCATCTGGTTCGTCACGCCGCTCGGCCGCAGCCGCTCCAGCTCGGGCTGGACGACCGTGTTCATGGCCGGCGTCATCACGCCGACGATCGCGCGTGGGGCCAGCGTATCGGGCATCTAGCGTCGTCCTTTCAGGAAGTCGTTCAGGCCGCGCATGCCGTCCCGGTAGATCCGGTCGCCGACGATGCCGTCCAGTTGCGCGGCGTCGCTCGGGTCGCAGTCGAACTCGCCCGACCAGATGCCGAGCGTCATGTCGCCGTCGGTGATCGGCAGGAAGCGATGGATCGAGACGTAGTTCCGGCAGGGCAGGGGGCCCTCGACGATGTCGTAGCTGTAGAACCGCTCGAGGTCCGAATGGGCCAGCAGTGTCTCGCGAAAGACCGTGCCGTCGACGATGTCGAGATAACGGATCGAGCCGACCGCCGTGGCCGAGCCGCTCTCCATGCGGGCGGCCGCGACGCCCGGGTTCCAATCGGCCACGGCGTCGAAGGCCCGGACGGCGGCCCAGACCCTGTCGATCGGCGCTTCGATGATGACGCTGCGCATGACTTTCATGGGCTGTCCCCCGATGGCGCCAGACGGATGGCGAAGCGCTCGCGTATCGCGCGCTCGGCCTCGGCCGGCAGATGCGCGGGCTCGCTCGCCAGGATCTCGCGGACCCGCGCGCCGGCCCGCTGCCAGATCGAGAGGCTGCCGGCCTCGGTCCAGTCGGCGACGCTCTGCCGGTCGCCGAGCGTCGGATAGACGTACTCGGACTTCATGAGCGCCAGCGTTTGCCCTTCGCCCAGGTAGTGGCCCTCGCCGGTCACCACCGCCTCGATGGCGTCGAGATCGATGGCGCCGGGCGTCGCCTCGACGCCGCGCACCGTGCGCAGGATCGCGCCGCACATCTCGTCGTCGATCACCATGGCTTCCGGCGAGGCCACCATGATCGAGCCCAGCATGCCGACGGCGAGATTGATCATGTCGGCGCCGGCCTGGGCGGCGAGGGCGACGCTGTAGCCCTTCTCGTAGCCGGCCTGGGCATCGGCGATCTTGGAATCGGTCATGCCGGCCGAGACGGTCGCGGGCAGGCCGAGGGCGCGCAGCAACTGTGCGGCCGCCGCGTTGGCGACCGCCGACTCGCCGCCGCCGCCGCTCATGGCGCCGGTGCGGAGGTCGGAGATGAAGGGCATGAAGGCGAAAATACAAGGATGTCCCGGGCGGAGCGCATCAACGACCATCAGGCCGGCGAGCGACTCGGCGAGGCCCTGGGCGAGGGCGCCGGCGAGCGACGCCGGGCTGGTCGCGCCGGCCTGGCCGGCAGAGCAGATCTGCAGGGGCATGCCCTGCTCGACGGCGGCGCGCATGACCTCGACGCCCTCCTCGGCGAAGCGGAGCGGCGGCACGACATGCACCACGATCGCCATGCAGAAGGGCTGGCGCCGGAAGCCGCCGTCGCGGCCGAGCGCGAGATCGAACAGGGCGGTCGCCGGCGCCACGTGACCCGCCTGCTCGAAGCTGACGCCGATCGGCTTGCCCGTCGCCTTGAGGCAGGCAAAAGCCGTGTTGACGTCGAGCTCCAAGGGCGTGGCCATGTCGCGGGCGACGACGGGGCGCACGCCGTAGGCGATGTTGGGGCTGCCGTCGACGACGCGCAGCAGCCTGTAGAGATCGGCCAGCGTCGAATCGCGGTAGCCGCCGGTTTTCGCGTCGAGCACCTGGACCGCGGCGCCGCCGGTGCCGATGTGCACGCGGCCGCCGCCGACCTCGATGCCCAGGGACTCGCGGTAGCCCGGGATCGCGACCCGGCGGGCCGCCCCCTCGATCGCCGCCTCGACGGCCGCGCGCTGGAAGACCAGGCGCCCGTCCGGCCGCAGGCGCCCGCCGCTTTCACGGAGGCGCTCGGCGAGCCACTCGGGGGCGGCGGCCATGCCGATCCGCGCCAGGATCTCGAAGGCGGCATCGGTGATCGCCGCGAGGTCGCGGTCGCTCAAGGGGCGGTATCGGCCGCCCTCGTGTCGGGGCGCCGACAGGGCCGTGGCGTCGTCTCGGTCCGGCCTTTCTCGGCGCCGGCTTCTGGTCGGCATGGTCCGGGGCTCCCCACCGGGCGGCCGCCAGTCTGGGGCCAATTCGGGCCCCGGGACATGCAGAAATCCGACCGTTCTTGTGAATTCGATCCGCCCGCCGGCCCACCGCTGGCGCGCTAGAGGGACGGCAGGTAGAGCGCGATCTGCGGGAACATCATGACCAGGAAGATGCCGAGGAGCTGCAGAGCGATGAAGGGCAGCACGCCGAGGAAGATCTGGTGCAGCGAGACCTCGGGCGGGGCGACGGACTTCAGCCAGAAGCAGGCCGGTCCGAAGGGCGGCGAGAGGAAGGCGACCTGGACGTTCATGGCGAAGAGCACGCCGAACCAGAGCGCCGTGTCGCTACCCGACATGCCGAGCTGCGGGCCGAGGTCGCGGATGATGGGCGCGAAGACCGGCACCGTGAGGAAGGTGATGGAAATCCAGTCCATGAAGGTGCCGAGCAGGGTCAGCACGGCCATCATGATCAGGATCAGGACGAGCGGCGGCATGTCGATGCCGGCGAAGAGCTGGCGCATGTAGGCGGAGCCGCCGATCAGGTTGAAGATCCCGACCAGGGACACGGCGCCGACGACCAGCCAGAAGATGGTCGCCACGTTCGAGTTGGTTGTCGTCAGGCTGCGCTGCAGCATCGGCCAATTGAACTGATGCCGTGCCGCGGCGACGATGATGGCGCCGACGACCCCGACGCCGGCGGCTTCGGTGACGGTGGCGATACCGGCATAGATCGAGCCCATCACGCCGAAGATCAGCAGGATGCAGAGCAGCACGGCGACCTTCTGGGCCTGGGACAGCTTCAGCTCCTGGCCCAGGTTGTCGGCGACCTCGCTGGCGGTCGGGGCGAGCTTGGGGTTGAGCCCGCATCGCACCAGGACATAGGTGGCGTAGAAGACGGCGAGCATGAGACCGGGCAGCAGTCCCGCCAGGAAGAGATCGCCGATGCCGACGCTGGCCGACAGGCCGTAGACGATCATGACGATGGACGGCGGGATCAGCGTGGCCAGGGAGCCTGCCGCGCAGATCACGCCGGTCGAGAGGCGTACGTCGTAGCCGAGCCGCAGCATCTGCGGCAGGGCGACCAGGCCCAGCATGACGATCTCGCCGCCCATGACGCCCGACATGGCGGCCAGGATCACGGCGACGACGGTGGTCTGCACCGCCACGCCGCCGCGCAGGTTGCCGGCGAAGATCGCCATGGCATCGAAGAGGTCGCGGGCGATGCCGGCGCGCTCGAGGATCGTCGCCATCAGCACGAAGAGCGGCACGGCGACCAGGGCGTACTGCTCCGCCAGCCCGAAGGCGTTGGACGAGACCAGGTACAGCCCGGCCGGCCCGAAGAACACCAGGGCGGAGGCGATCGAGATCGTCATGGTGACGATGCCGAGGGGGATCCCGGTCATCATCAGCAGGAACAGCGCGCCGACCATGCAGGCCGTGACCAGGCCGAGGTCGTAGGAGCGGGCGTCGATCATGTGCTGCGGGTTCATGGACTGACCCGCGCTGACATAGATCTGGTTGATCGTGCCCAGCAGCGTGGTGTCCCAGCCGAAGTGCCCGGCCAGGTTCAGCCCGAAGCGCAGGAAGATCAGGGCGGCGACCAGGGCGACGAGCGCGCGTGCCAGGGGCCCATTCAGATGGCGCCAGAGGTTGACCAGGAGCTGCGCCAGGTAGAGGACGGAGCCGACCGTCAGGGCCGTCTTCAGCAGGGTCGGTTGCGGCGAGTTGAAGCCGGCGCCGGTCCGCTCGATCGACCGCAGGGCCGACAGCGAGCGCATCATGTTGTCGTCGATGAAGAGGGTGAGGGCGATGACGCCGATGACCAGCGCCGCGCCGTCCAGCCACCAGCCCAGCCGGGGGCCGGCCATCTCGCGAAACACGGTGATGCCGATGTGCCGGCCGAACAGGGTGACGTAGCCCGCCGACAGCAGCCAGGCGGAGGAGCAGAACACCATGACGACCTCGAAGGCCCAATAGGTCGGCTGGTTCAAGACGTAGCGGGCGAAGACCTCCCAGACCGTGACCACGACGCAGACCAGGTAGAACTGCGAGACCGCCAGGCCGGTCATGCGGTTGGCGTGATCGACACCGCGGGCGACGGCGCCCTGCCGCCGCGCCTGCAGCGCCCGCTGCAGGGGGGAGCGCGATTCAAGGCTCATGAGCTGTTGCCTCCGCGGCCCTGGCCGGCGCCATCTCCCCCTCCCAAGGGCCGGTTCTTCCCGGCTTCGCCATTGAATCGCAAATTGGCGGTTGTCGAAATCTGAAATTTCAGATATATCATTCTAGGGCGGCGCGATAGGGCCGTCAATACGAATACCCGGTTGATGGTTGCAGGCTGCGCGCAACCCGCGAGTCATCGAGACGCTATCGAGACGCTATCGAGGCTGGGGTTCCGCGTCGAAAGCGATGGAGGCAGATGGCCAGGAGCGACGAAGGCGTGGACGGCGAGAAGCCCCGCGAGGAGGCCTTCTACTACGGCAACAAGGGCTGGATCGTCGGCCTCTGCCTGTCGAGCGCTCTTCTTTGGGCCATGTTCGCTCTTGCGGACCGCATCGGGTAGGCGCAACGACCAGAGCTTGGAGGACTTCATGCTCAAGAAAGGACTAGTGGGGGGAGCGATTGCCCTGATGATGGCCGCCACGCCGGCGGCCGCGCAAACGGTGCTCAAGTTCCAAGGCAGCGCGACGGCCGGGGACTTCGTCCAGACCGTCTTCGAGGATTGGGCCGCGAAGTTCAACGCCATGACGCCCGACGACGGCCTCAAGATCGAGATTCTGCCGTTCCAGGCGGTCGTGCCCTACAAGGAGACGCTCGAGGCCGCGGCGGCGGGCCTCTTGGCGGGCGACATGCAGGCCGTTTCCTATTTCTCGGGGCGGGATCAGGCCTTCTCGATCCTCGGCGACCTGATCTCCGGCTACGACAAGCCGGAGCAGACCTGGGCCTTCTGCCAGCACGGCGGCGGCAAGGAGATGCTGCAGGAAGCCTATGATTCGATCATGCCGGGCCAGCTCCACGTCGTCGGCTGCGGCTCCTTCACCCGCGAAGCCCTGGTCTCGACGATTCCGATCAACGGCGTCGAGGACCTGAAGGGCGTGCGGATCCGCTCGCCGGAAGGCCTGGCGACGGCGGTCTTCGAGCGGGCCGGCGCGGCGCCGGTGCCGCTGCCCTACTCCGAGGTCTTCAGCTCCCTGGAGAAGGGCGTCATCGACGCGGCCGACGCTTCCTCCTACGCCAACAACTCGGCCACCGGCGCCCACAGCGTCGCCAAGTACCCGCTCTACCCGGGTATCCACTCGATGGCCGTGCTGCAGCTCGTCATCGGCAAGGCGCAGTGGGACAAGCTGAGCGCCAACGAGCAGGTGATGCTCGAGGTCTGGTACGGCGCCATGCACCACGACCTGACCCACCGCGCCGAGATCGAGGACAAGCGCCTGGTCGCGGAAGACCTGGCGAAGGGCGACATCACCATCATCGACTGGCCGCAGGCCGAGCGCGACGCCTTGCGCGAGATCGCGGTCGAGGCCTGGGAAGCCACGGCGAAGGAGTCGGAGCTGGCGGCCAAGGCGCTGAACACGCACTACGACTTCATGAAGCGTATCGGCCTCAGGAAGTAGCGCCACGAGGCAAAGAGAGAAACGGCCGCATGCCGAGGGCGTGCGGCCGTCTTCTTTGAGCGCATCGGCACCGGCGCGCGAGGGTGTTCCCTGCTTGGGTGGGGTCGTAGCCGGTCGGCCAAGTCGTTGACGCCCTGGCGACCGCCGCTCGTCGCGGCAGGCGTCGACATCGAAACGAGCCGCCCCCTCACCCAGCTCCGGCTAAGCTCAGCCTTCGGCTTCGCTAAGCCTCCACAGCCCTCTCCCCCGACGGGGAGAGGGATGCGCAGGCTTGGAGAGGCGCAGCCGAGCCTAGCCGGAGCTGGGTGAGGGGGCGGCTCGTTTCCCGTAGTCGAGGGCCGGCGATGCCGCCAAGTTCCGCAACGCGCTAGGCGCTTTTCTGGATGTCCTCTTCCGGGACCGCCTCGACCAGCTTCTTGAAACCGTGCCTCAGGTGGGCGCGGCAGGCGGTGGCCAGGGCCTTGGCGTCGCGCGCCTGCATGGCGTCGAGGATCGCCGTGTGTTCGCGGTGGGTGCCCTCGTACTGCGCATGGAAATAGCGGCGCTTCAGCCGGGCCACCTGAAGCAGCGTGTTGACCTGGCGGTAGTGGTCCAGGATCAGGGGATTGCCGCTGGTGGCGACGACCTCTTCGTGGAACTGGTGATCGAGGCGCAGGAAGCTGTCGTAGCGCTTGGGGTTGCCGTTGTCGCCGAGCAGGGCGCCCATCCTGTCGAGCAGGGCCCGGAGCCGCGCGATCTCCGCGTCGGTGACGCGTTCGACGATGATGGCGGCCGCGCCGACTTCGATCGCCTCGCGGAAGCCAAAGGACTCCTGGACCTCTTGCAGGTCCAGGACGCTGACGAAGGTCCCGCTGCGCGGCTTGACCGTCAGCAGGCCTTCCTTGAGGAGCTTCTGGATCGCCTCGTTGAGCGGGGTCTTGCTGACGCCGAGCTCGTCGCTCAGCTCGTTCAGGTTGATGCGCACGCCCGGCGTCAGGGCGCCGCTCAGGATCAGCTTGCGGACCTGGTCGTAGACCTGGTCGCGAAGGGAGGGCTGCTTGATCTTGCGGGCGCCCTTCAAGGAAGCCATCTCTCCTCACTTCGTCGGATGGACCAGAGATTGAGACGTCATCGCAGCATAGGGCGATTGACCCTCTAGGTCGACAGTGATACATATATAATCTGAAATTTTAGATTTCAAAACGATGGCAAGGAGGCAGCCATGGCTCAATGGTACTTCGACGACGACGGCGACTTGGCGCTGCTGACCGGCAAGACCATCGGCATCTTCGGCTACGGCAATCAAGGCCGCAGCCAGGCCCTGAACATGCGCGACAGCGGCGCCACGGTGATCGTCGGGTCGCGCTCGGACTCCTCCGCGGAGCAATCCAAGGAGGACGGCTTCGAGACCCTGCCGCTGGCCGAGGCGGCGGCCCGCTCGGACATCCTCTTCATCCTGCTGCCCGACGAGGTCATGCCGGCGATCTTCGCCGAGTCCATCGAGCCGGGCCTGGTGGCGGGCAACACGCTGGTCTTCGCCAGCGGCTACAACATCTACTTCAAGAAGATCGTCCCGCAGGCCGACGTCGACGTCGTGATGATCGCGCCCCGGATGATCGGCCGCGGCGTGCGCGACACCTTCCTCGACGGCAGCGGCTTCCCGAGCCTGGTCGCGGTCGAGCAGGACGCCAGCGGCAATGCGCAGGACCTGCTCATCGCGCTCTCCAAGGCGATCGGCTCGACCAAGATGGGCGTCATCGAGTCGAGCTTCGAGGAAGAGACGGTGGTCGACCTGTTCAACGAGCACCTGGGCTTCCTGCACGCCGTCCGCCGCAGTTGCGAGGCCCTGGTCGAGGCCGGCTGCAGCCCGGAGGCGGCCATCTTGGAGATCTATGCCTCGGGCGAGATGAGGGAAGCCGGGCAGTACATCCTGGAGCAGGGCCTCTTCGAGCAGCTCAAGCTGCACTCGCGGACCAGCCAGTTCGGCCAGTACGTCTACGGCCGTCCCTCTCCCGAGGACGAGAAGGCCGACAAGGAGCGGCTCCACAAGCTGATCGCCAATATCAAGGACGGCACCTTCGCCGACCGTTGGGCGAAGGTTCAGGAGGCCGGCCAGAACGAGCTGGAGCAGGCCCGCGCGGACGTCGCCAAGATGCCGATCATGGAGGAGGAGCGGAAGCTCTACCAGCGGCTCGGGCGGCTCTAGGGCGTTGCCGGATTTGGTGGTGGCGCTGGGCCTGCTGCCAAAGGGAAACGAGCCGCCCCCTCACCCAGCTCCGGCTAGGCTCGGCTACGCCTCGCCAAGCCTGCGCATCCCTTGCATGTTCGGATTGGCGCGAATCGGTGGA
>JANQLT010000186.1 GCA_028280455.1 Kiloniellales bacterium | reverse complement strand
CGTCGACTACACCCACGGCCTGCTTCTGGTGATCGCCGGCTTGACCATGGTGACCGGCGTGCTCGGCGCGGCGGCGCAGAACGAGTTCCGCAAGATCCTGTCGTTCCACATCGTCAGCCAGATCGGCTACATGCTGCTCGGCCTGGCCCTCTTCACGCCGCTCGCGCTGCTCGGTGCCGTCTTCTATCTGCTGCACCACATCATCGTGAAGGCGAACCTCTTCCTGGTCAGCGGCATCGCCCGGCGCCTGACCGGCGGCTTCGACCTCGCCGCCGTCGGCGGGCTCTACCGGGCGAGCCCCCTGCTCGCCATCCTGTTCCTGGTGCCGGCCTTCTCCCTGGCGGGCTTCCCGCCGCTGTCCGGCTTCTGGGCCAAGTTCCTGCTGATCAAGGCGAGCCTGGAGGTCGAGGCCTACGTGATCGCCGGCACGGCCCTGGTCGTCGGCCTGCTGACGGTCTTCTCGATGACCAAGATCTGGAGCGAGGTCTTCTGGAAGCCGCACCCGCAGGGCGCCGCCCTCGGCCTAGCACAGCTCGAGCGCGGCGAGCGGCTGGCCCTGCTGCTGCCGGTGGCGTCGCTGGTCGGCCTGACGATGCTGGTCGGCCTCTACCCCCAGCCCTTCATCGAGCTGGCCTCGCGCGCCGCCGATCAGCTTCTCGACCCCACGCTCTACGTCCGGGCCGTCCTGGGAGCCGCGCCATGAGTCCCTTCATCCTCAACACCTTCCTGGCGCTGAGCTGGGCCGCCCTGGTCGGCAGCTTCACCCTGCCGAGCCTGCTGATCGGCTATGCCATCGGCTACCTCGCCCTCTGGGTGGCGCGGCCGCTGTTCGGCAAGACCAGCTACTTCGAGCGCGTCTGGCGGGTCATCCGGCTGGCGCTGCTGTTCATCTTCGAGCTGGTCGTCTCCAGCCTGCGGGTGGTCTGGGACGTGGTCACGCCGACCCACCTCAGCCGGCCCGGCATCGTCGCCGTGCCGCTCGACGCGAAGACGGACGGCGAGATCCTGCTGGTCGCGAACCTGGTCTCCTTGACCCCCGGCTCGCTGAGCCTCGACCTCTCGCCGGACCGCAGGACGCTCTACGTCCACGCCATGTTCGTCGACGAGCCGGAGACCCTGCGCCGCTCGCTGAAGGCGGGCATGGAGCGCCGCGTCCTGGAGGCCTTGCGATGATGACCGAAGAGCCGACCTTCCTCGAGCTGGCGATCGATATCGCCTTCCTGCTGCTGCTGGCGGCGATCGCGCTCGCCTTCCTGCGCCTGGTGCGCGGCCCGAGCCTGCCGGACCGTGTGGTCGCGCTGGACCTGATCACCATCCTGGCGGTGGCCTACTGCGCGCTCTTCGCCATCTCCTCCGGCCATTCCGCCTTCCTGGACGTGGCGATCGCCTTGGCCCTGGTCGCCTTCCTGGCCACCGTCGCCCTGGCGCGCTTCGCCGAGCGGCGCATGCAGCAGGCCGCGATGGACACGGACGGATCGGAGAACGAGCCATGACCGAGACCTTGACCGCCTTGCTGGCGCTGGCCGGCGGCCTGTTCTCCTTCGTCGCCGCGCTCGGCGTGCTGCGCCTGCCCGACGTGCTGATCCGCATGCACGCCTCGACCAAGGCCGGCACGCTCGGCTGCGGCCTGATCCTCTGTGCCGTGGCCCTGCACTTCGGCGACGGCGAGATCGTCGCCCGGGCGGTCACGGCGATCGTCTTCCTGCTGCTGACCGCCCCGGTCGCGGCCCACATGATCGGCCGCGCCGCCTTCCGGACGGGCGTGCCGCTGTGGCGGGGCACCAAGCTCGACCCGAAGCTGGTCGAAAACGAGGAGGCGCAGACGACGCGCTGATGGGCGGAGCCCGGCCTGATCGGCTTTTTCTATCACAAGGGCGGTCGAGACGATTGGACCTGACGGCGTCGCGCGCTCACGTCCAAATGGAGGGATTGTGCCCGAAAGGGGCTGCGGCGGAACAACGAACGGCGAAGGAGCGAGCGTGAAGCGTTTCAAGAACATCCTCGTGCTCTACAACCGCGATCTCGGGGCGGAATCGCTCCTGGCACGGGCCCAGGCGCTGGCCCGCGCCAACACGGCCAAGCTGACCATTCTCGAGGTCGTCAACCAGCTGCCGAGCGATCTCCTGGCGCTGCTGGGCCCGCCCACGAGCGGCGAGCCCGATCTCCAGGCCCTCTACCTGGAGGAGCGGCGCTATCACCTCCAGCGCCTGGCGGTCTCGATCGAGGCCGACGGCGTTCCGGTCGAGGTCGAGGTGCGCAGCGGCACCGCCTTCCTGGAGACGATCCGCCGTGTGCTGCGCCACGGCCACGACCTGGTGCTCCTGACCGCCGACAGCGTGCAGGGGCTGCACAGCATCACCTTCGGCAGCACCTCGATGCACCTGATGCGCAAGTGCCCCTGCCCGGTCTGGGTGATGAAGCCGAACGCCGAGCCGCGCTTCAATCGGATCCTCGCGGCGATCGACCCGCCGGTCGGCGACGGCGGCGCGAGCCCGCTGGACATCAAGATCCTGCAGCTCGCCTCTTCGCTGTCGCGCATCGATGGCTGCGCGCTGGACATCCTGCACGCCTGGGACCTCACCGGCCGCGACCTCGAGACCAGCCGCTCGGAGACGACGGAGCAAGGGATGAAGGAGCTCCTGGAGCGCAACCGGCAGGCGCACGAGGGCGCCGTGGAAAGGCTGCTCGGCCAGCTCGAGCTCAACGGCAGCGGGCCGAACATTCACGTCGTGCGCGGCGAGCCCTGGTCGATCATTCCCCGCTTCGCGCGCCGCAACGCGGTCGACCTCATCGTCATGGGCACGGTGACCCGCACCGGAGTCGCCGGCTTCCTCATCGGCGACACGGCGGAGCACGTGCTGCAGCAGATCAGCTGCTCGGTGCTGACGGTGAAGCCGGAGAGCTTCGAGACGCCGGTCAAGCTGGAAGAGCAAGCCGAGGCTGCACCGTGAGGCCCTCGGCGTTCCCTGACATCCAGGGAGTCAGGACAGGATCGTCACCTCCGGCAGGCGGCTCTTGATGATCTCGCGCATCAGCCCGGCCAGGGCGACGAACTCCTCCGCCCGCGCGGTGTAGCGGCGCCAGACCATGCCGAGCGTCCGGCTCGGCGCGCGGGTGCGCAGCGGCCGGGCGATGACGTCGTCTTCCCGCGGAATCTCCGAGCGCACGTAGAGCGCCGGCAGGAAGGTGATCCCGACGCCCATGGCCGCCATCTGGCGCAGGGTGTCGAGGCTGGTGCCTTCGTAGTCGAAGGCGAGGTTGGCGCCGTAGGTCTCGCAGAGCTCGCGGACCTGGTCGTGCAGGCGGTGGCCCCGCTCCAGGGCCAGGACGACCTCGCCCTTGAGGTCCGATCGCTCGGCCCATTCCCGCTGCGCGAGGGGATGGTCGCGGGCGGCGGTGATCAGCAGCGGCTCGCGGAACAGCTTGGCGATCTGCAGGTCCGCGCCCTTGACCGGCAAGGGGAAGATCAGGAAATCGAGGCCGCCCTCCTCCAGGTCGTTCAGCAGGTTGTTGGGCAGGCCCTCGCGGACGTAGAGCTTCAGCTCCGGATAGGTCTGGTGCAGCTCCGGCAGGATGTGGGGCAGCAGGTAGGGCCCCAGGCTGGACAGCACGCCGAGCCGCAGCGTGCCGCCCAGGACGGTCTGGCCCTGCTTGGTCAGGTCGATCAGGTCCTGAACGTCGCGCAGGATCGAGCGGGCCCGGGTCACCACCTCCTTGCCCATGGGCGTCAGCAGCACCTTGGCCCGGCTGCGCTCGACGAGCTGGACGCCGAGGCGCTCCTCCAGCTCGCGCAACTGGCCGCTGAGCGTCGGCTGACTGATGTGGCTGAGCTCGGCGGCCCGGCGGAAGTGCAGCGTGTCGGCGACGGCGACCAGGTAGCGAAGCTGCTTCAAGGTCGGCATCGAGCGTCTCCCGCACGCGCCCCAGGCCGATCGGACAATCGGTGGCGCCTATCACATTGGTTCAGGATATCGCTGCCGCCGATAAGGATTTCAAGGCGGCCAGGGGCCGAAAGTCCTTGTTTCTTGATCGTCTTTTCCAATAAGGAGGCCTGGTCAAAGCGATTAGCGCGAACGGCGGGCCATCCCCATATACCCGAGTGGTTCGGTCAGACTTTAGCGGCGAGGGGAACCGACGACGGTGCCCCTCGCCACTCACCACCGACACGGGGGAGGCCCATCGCCATGACATCGAGCATCACCGGATTCTGGTCCCGGGAGATCCTGAGACAGACGCGCAACCGCTGGTCGCTGCGGCGTGCCGTGCTGTTCGTGACCGGCACGAGCGCGGCGATCTGGTCGGGCCTGACCATGGCCGTGGTGGCGGTCGCGCCGGGCTGAGAGGGCGGCGCCGTCGGTTTCCACGAGGGACCGCTGCAGGGCCATGCGGTGTTGCGATCTGATAGGATTATTCGATCCAAATCGGCTTCAGTCGCGATTTGAACGATCAGCGCCGTGGCCCCACCTGGAAATGCATAGCTGAGCGCCTCTGCTCGGATGCGCCAACAACGCCGAATGCCACATGAAAGGGAGAGAGACGGACATGGCCTACGTTCGGAAGATGCAAGGCAAGACTCGACCCGGCTCCGGGATCGCCAGCCGCTACCGCGCTCTGCTCCTGACCCACAACAGCCTCGAGGAGAAGCTGACGGACGAGCTCAAGCGGCCGATGCCGGACGCCGCGACGGTCCAGCGGCTCAAGCGCCGCAAGCTTGCCATCAAGGACGAGCTGGCCTCGATCGATCGCCTTTTCGACGCCATCGGCGCGAGCCAGCCGCGACCGGAGTCGCCGGAGGCCGCGCCGTCAGACGGCATGGCTGCCAGGCGGCTCAACCCGCGCGATGCCCGCGTCGTCGCCTTCACCTCCGGCGACGAGCGTCACGCCGCCGGCGCAGCCGGCTGATCCGATAGGCCCGCGAGCTCGGCCCGATAGACGGAGCGAGGAACCGCCCAAGCGAGACCAGCAGACAAGGATTCCGAGATGACGGCCGGGGGTGCCATTGCGGCGCCCCCGCCTGCACGAAACGAGCGAGCCACGAGACCAGAGATGCAGCAACGACTGACAGAGCCCGATGATCGGCATATGAGCGACGAGGAACGCGGCCAGCGCAACCGCAAGGTCGTCTTCGCGTTCCTGCTGCTTTGCACGATCGTGTTCTTCCTGGTCTCGAGCCTGCCGCCGCCCCTGATACCACCGGCGCTGGCAAAACTGCTCACCTTCGCTGCCTTCGGCGCCGCGACCGTCGCCGCCGTGCGCCGGGAGCGCCTTTTCGCGGCCCATTTCACCCATTGGGACCAGGCCGCCGCGCTCATGGGCCTCAGCCTCCTGGCGGGCCTGCTGACCGATCCCGCGGCCGTCGGCGGCGCCCTGGAGAGCCTGACACCCGCCGCGGCGCCGCCCGCCGAGGCCGCCCCGAGCCTCGAGACTCCCACATTGCCGGTTGCACCGCCCACGATTTGAACGATAAGTCGGCGCACCCGAAGCGCCGATCGCGTAAAAAGACAAGAAGTTGATCCAGACGGATTAGGGGAAAGCCGTTTTGACCATGACCGCGTTTCGCGATCGCCTGGCCAAGCTTCTGCATCACGAAGCCGCCGGCGGCGTCCTGCTGATCATCAGCGCCGCCCTGGCGCTGATCCTCGACAACTCGCCCCTGGCCTGGCTCTACGACGCGCTGCTGGCGACGCCCGTGATCGTCCAGATCGGCGCGCTGGCCATCGACAAGCCGCTGCTGCTCTGGATCAACGACGGCCTGATGGCGATCTTCTTCTTCCTCGTCGGGCTCGAGATCAAGCGCGAGCTGCTGGTCGGCCGGCTGTCGAGCTGGCAGCAGGCCTCGCTGCCCGCCATCTCGGCCCTCGGCGGCATGCTGGCGCCGGCGCTGATCTATGTCGCCTTCACGATCAACTCCAGCGACCCGGTCGCGATCGACGGCTGGGCGATCCCGGCGGCGACCGACATCGCCTTCGCGCTGGGCGTGCTGGCGCTGCTCGGCAGCCGCGTCCCGCCGGCGCTCAAGGTCTTCCTGCTGGCGCTGGCGATCATCGACGATCTCGGGGCGATCATCATCATCGCCCTGTTCTACACGGCGGACCTCTCGCTGATCTCGCTGGCCATCGGCGCGGTCGGTGCCGCGATCCTGATCGGCATGAACCTTGCCGGCGTCACCCGGCTCGCGCCCTACTTCCTGATCGGCCTGGTGATGTGGGTCTGCGTGCTCAAGTCCGGCGTGCATGCCACCCTGGCGGGCGTCGTCATCGCCTTGACGATCCCGCTGCGCGCCGAGAACGCCGAGGGCCAGTCGCCCCTGAGGCTGCTGGAGGAAGCGCTGCATCCCTGGGTCATCCTCGGCATCATGCCGGTCTTCGCCTTCGCCAACGCCGGCGTGGCGCTGACCGGGCTGTCCTTCGCCGACCTGCTGGCGCCGATCCCCTTGGGCATCGCCCTCGGCCTCTTCATCGGCAAGCAGATCGGCGTCTTCGGCTTCGCCTGGATCGGCATCAAGCTCGGCCTCTGCCAGTTGCCGGCCGGTGTCGCCTGGTCGCAGGTCTACGGCATCGCCCTGCTGGCCGGCATCGGCTTTACCATGAGCCTCTTCATTGGCACCTTGGCCTTTGCCGATCCGGAGCATGCTGCGGCCGTGCGCTTGGGCGTGCTCTTCGGCTCAACCTTGTCGGGCGTGCTCGGCTACCTGGTCCTGCGGCTGTCGATACGGACGGAAGTGCCGCGGACGAGCCCGGCCACCACCTAGCGGAAAAGGCCGCGCGGCGCGCCGAGGGGGCGCAGGCGCCGCGCGAGCCGAGGGGGAAGAAGCGCCATGGAGCAATTCTTCGGGCTGCTTGCCGCCAACCTGGCGTCGCCGGTGGTGCTGTTCTTCATCCTGGGCATGGGCGCGGCCCTGCTGCGCTCCGACCTCGAAGTCCCGCAGGCGGTCGCCAAGGCCCTGGCGCTCTACCTGATGCTGGCGATCGGCTTCAAGGGCGGCGTCGAGGTCGCCGGCCACGGGCCGGACTTCCGGCTGCTGGCGAGCCTGCTGGTCGGCATCCTGCTGAGCTTCATGATCCCGATCATCGCCTTCGCCCTGCTCCAGCGCTTCACGCCTCTGGAGCGGCTCGACGCGGCCGCGGTCTCCGCGCACTACGGCTCGATCAGCATCGTCACCTTCGCCGTGGCGACAGACCGGCTGGTGGCCGGCGGCATCGGCTACGAGGGCTATCTGGTCGCGGTCGCGGCGGCGATGGAATCGCCGGCCATCGCCTCCGGCATCTGGCTGGCGCGGCGCGGCGCCGCGGCGCAGACCGCCGGCGGCGGCACAAGCGCCAACGCGAACGGCAGCGGCAGCCTGCTGCGCGAGGTGGCCCTCAACAGCTCGATCGTCATGCTGGTCGGCGCCTTCTTCATTGGCTGGATCACCGGCGCCGAGGGCTTCGCGACCGTCTCGCCCTTCATCGTCGATCCCTTCAAGGGCGTGCTCTGCCTGTTCCTGCTCGACATGGGCCTGATCGCCGGCCGCGGCCTGCGCGGCGGGCAGCGGGAGCTCGGCCTGCCGCTGATCGCCTTCGCGATCTACATGCCCTTGATCGGCGGCGCCCTGGGGGCGCTGGGCGCTGCCCTGCTCGGCCTGTCGGCCGGCGGCGCGGCGCTGCTGATCACCCTTTCGGCCAGCGCCTCCTACATCGCGGTCCCGGCGGCGATGCGTCTGGCCCTCCCCGAGGCCAAGCCGGGAATCTACTTAACCCTCTCGCTCGGAGTAACCTTTCCGTTCAATATAAGCCTTGGTATTCCACTCTACCTCACCGTCGGCCAGTGGATAGCCTGAGGCACGCTAGGGACGCCAGGATCGGAGCCGTGCAGACCCACCCGAAGAAGCGCATCGAGATCGTCGTCGAGGCACCGCTGCGCAAGCGCCTGCTCCGCTTGCTCGACCGCGAGGGCGTCAACGGCTACACCGTCCTGCCGGCTATCGCCGGCCGCGGCGAAGAGACCGACTGGCAGCGCGAGGGCCAGATAACCATAGCCGGGCAAATGCTGATGGTGGTCTGCATCGTCGACCCCTCGCGCGCCGACGAGATCATCGAAGCCGTCTACAACCTGCTGTCGCACCAGTACGGCATCGTCACCCTGTCCGACGTCGAGGTCATCCGCGCCGAGAAGTTCTGAGCGGGGCGAGGCGGTCGCTAGGCGCCGCCTGCTGTGGGCGGCGGCTCGTTGAGCAGGGCCCAATAGAGCCCGAGCTTGCCGACCGCATCGGCGAAGTCGTTAAAGTCCACCGGCTTCTTGACGAAGCTGTTGGCGCCCAGGTCATAGCTGCGCAGCATGTCTCTGTCCTCGTCGGATGAGGTCAGAATCACGACGGGTATGCGCTTGAGCGCCGGCACCGGGCTCGGCATCGGCCCAGACACGGCCGC
The DNA here is from genome assembly GCA_028280455.1 of Kiloniellales bacterium. Classification (GTDB taxonomy): domain Bacteria; phylum Pseudomonadota; class Alphaproteobacteria; order Kiloniellales; family JAKSDN01; genus JANQLT01. Next base: position 95,416 of record JANQLT010000186.1, on the reverse strand, counting down.
CGTGCCGCCGGACGATGTTGGCCACCGACGCCAAGCCGACACCCACTCCCTCGAATTCCTGGTCGCTATGGAGACGCTGGAAGGGCCTGAAGAGCTGGTCGGCATATGACATGTCGAAACCGGCTCCATTGTCGCGGACGCAGAAGGCAAGCTCCTCGCCGTTGGCAGCCTCGCTGAACTCGATGACGCTGCGCGGCTCGTTGGACGAGTACTTCCAGGCGTTGCTGAGAAGGTTCTCCAGGACGGTCCGCAGCAGGTCCGGGCCTCCATCGGCCCTTAGGCCCGGCTGAATATGGAACTCGGCATCGCGTCCGGACTCTCTCTCCTTGAGCTGCTCCGCGATGGCGAGAGCCATCCCCGACGACGCGGACGGACGCCTCTCCGCCTGCAGCAGCAAGTTCCGGGAGCTCGGCCTTCTCTTCGGCAGTGTCTTGGCCCGGGGAACGCCGATCGAGAGAATCCTCGCTGTCCTGGCCGACGGAGAAGCGGTGCCGGAAGACTCGCCGGGCAGCCAGAGCTGGCACGGCACGGCCGGCCCGAAGCCTCGGCATCCCGTAGAACCGATCGAGCTTCGGCTAAAGGCGGACACCTGGATCCAGATCCGGCAGCACCGAGGCCGAGACGGTACTTTCGCCCTCGTCGCCATCGACATCACCGAGCTGAAGCGGCGCGAAGAGATGCTCCGGGAGGACCGCGACAACCTCGAGCAACGGATCGCCGAGCGCACCGCCGAGCTGCAAGAAGCCATGGAACACGCGGAGCGGGCGAGCGAGACCACGACGCAATTCATGGCGCAGATGAGCCACGAGCTGCGCACGCCGCTCAACGCGATCATCGGATTCTCGGAGATCGTTCGTGCCGAGATGTTCGGACCGGTCGGGACACCGGTCTATTCGGAATATGCCAAGGACATCTTCAGCAGTGCCCACCACCTGCTCGAGTTGATCAACGATCTGCTCGATTTATCGAAGATCGAGTCCGCGGAGTTCGAGCTCTGCGACGACCTCCTGGCCCTGTCGGAGCTGCTGGCTGAAGTGGTCCACATCGTGGCGCAGTCGGCGGTCGAGAAGCGCCTGAGCTTCGAGATAGAGACGGAGCAAGAGGACCTGCCGCTGCTGCGCGCCGACCGTCGCGCCAACAAGCAGATCCTGTTCAACCTGTTTTCGAACGCCGTCAAGTTCACGCCTGAACACGGCACGGTGGCGGCCGGCGTCCAGGTCGACGATCGCGGAATCGCCGTGGTCATTCAAGACACCAGGGTCGGCATCGAGCCTCACAGCATCGACAAGATCCTGTCGCCCTACGGACGGATCGCCGACCCGCTCGTTGCCAACGAAAACGGTCCGGGCCTCGGCCTACCCATTGCCAAGTCGCTCGTGGAGCTCCATGGCGGCAAGCTGCACATCGAGAGCGAGAAGAACCGTGGAACGACCGTAACGGCCCGGTATCCGCCGAGGCGCGCCGCCACCGCAACGACCAAAGAGCTTCTGCAACCGCTGGAGACCGTGATCGACCGCTCGGAGGCTGGAGAGATGCCTAAGACGGTTGTGTCCTAGCCGCGGGAGCGGAATTCAGCAGCGTCCAGTACATCCCGAGGCTGCCGATGGCCTTGCTGAACTGGCCGAAGTCGACCGGCTTCACCACGTAGCTATTGACGCCGAGCCTGTAGGCTTCTTCGAGATCGCGGGCGTCTTCGGACGCGGTCACCACGACGACGGGCAAGAGCCTCGTCCGCTCATCTTCCCGAAGCCTTCGGAGAACCTCCAGGCCGCCCAGCTCCGGCAGGTTCAGATCCAGCAACACCAGCTTCGGCGGAATGGCATGGACCTGCGTGGCGGCGCCACGGAGCTGGAGGTAGTCGAGCGCGGCAATGCCGTCCTTCACGCGGTGCAGGCGGTTCGTCAGGTTGCGCTGTCGCAAGACCCGCAGGACGAGCTCCGCGTCGTCGTCGTTGTCTTCCACATAGAGGATCTCGACTTCGCTTCCGCGGTCGGCGATCTCTCGTACGACCCCGACAAAGCTGCGATGCTTGCCGACCTTGATCTCGCCGATCCTTGCAAAGAGCGGCACGGTCGCCCCGTCCTTGCGACGCCCCGTGACCTCTCGTCCGCTTCCGATGACCCGCGCCTCACCGGTCTGCAGATAGTGGTCGATGTAGCCGTCGTGCCCTTCCCGATCCGGCGACGGCATGAGCATCGACACGTTCCGGCCGACCACCTCTTCGGCGGAATATCCGAAGATGCCATGAAAGCTCGCGCTGACCGATTCGATGACGCCATGCGCGTCGATGACGATAACCGCCTCCGAGGCCGACGTCATGATGATCTCGTGCTTGGCCGACAGCTCGTGGACCTGGCTCTCGATCGCCTTGAGTCGTCCAACATCGAGGAACATCAGAATCGCGCCGACAACCTCTTGGTCGTCGCCCAGATAGGGGACGATTTTAAGCTGGTACACCTCATCGCCGTTCGAGATCTCGCCTTCGTAGCTTTCCCGCTCCCGTATCGTCTTGAGCAGGAGGCCTGCAAGATCCGGCAGCGAGAAGAGCGGCTTGATCATCGTGATCGTCTTGCCGACGTCGCTCGGCAGCATATGAAAGATCGTCGTGGCGTCGGGCGTGAACCTCTTGATCTTGAGAAACTCGTCCACGACGATCAGCGGGAAGCCGACGCTGTTCTGGATGTTCTCCAGGTCGCTTTTCGCCATGGAGAGCTCCATGGTCTTGACCTGGAGTTCTTCATTGACCGTTATCAGCTCCTCATTGGTCGATTGAAGCTCCTCGTTTGTCGTCTCCAGCTCCTCGTTCGATGACTGCAGCTCTTCGTTGGAGGCCTGCAGCTCCTCGTTGACCGACTGCAGCTCCTCGTTCGAGGTCTCCAGTTCCTCCACCACCGTCTGCAGATGCTCCCGGGTCGTCGCCAGCTCGTGCTCGAGCTCGCTCAGACGCACGTCTTCGAACTCCGCTCCGGCCTGCTGAACGATGCTCTTGTCGGCGGCGGCTCGCTCTTCGAAGGAGACCATGTAGAGTCCCGTCGGCTCCAGGCTGCCGTCGAGCGGGCGGACCTGGACCTCGACGATCCGATCCTCCCCGTGACGGGTCAGCTTCAGAACATTGCCGCGAACCTGAGTACTCTCGCGTATCGACTTGTGAACCACGGATCGCAGCTCGACCCGCAGGTCTTTGGCCGCCATCTTGACGATGTTGAGGTCACTCTCACCCTCGGTCAGGGACAGGTAGTCCGCGAGGTCGCCGTGGACGTAGAGGATATCGCCGCCCTCGTTGATGACCACGGCTTTTGGCGCATAGTGATCCATCACTGCCCGACGCAGGAGGTCGCCCGCTGAGGGCTCATGCGCCCTCTTCGGTGGCGCCGGCTCCATCTGAGATAACCTCTGATAGCTCTTTCGAAGGAAAGCGGGCGGGCCTTGCTTGCCGTGCGATTGTCGCCGGAAGATCCGCCAACGCTTGTCCACCGGGGCAAAGAGGTCGCTGAACTGGCCGATCGTCTCGGACTTGCCGAGGAACAGATAGCCTCCGGGATCGAGAACGTAGTGAAAGCTGGAGATGACACGCTTCTGAAGCGTGTCCTTGAAGTAGATCAGGACGTTGCGGCAGCAGATCAGGTCCAGGTGGGCGAAGGGCGGGTCCTTGACGAGGTCGTGCTTGGCGAAGATCACCATGTCGCGGAGGGCCTTCGCGACCTCGACGGTGTCGCCCTTGTTCGAGAAGTAGCGGCGGACGACCACGTCGTCCATCTTGGCCGTGGCACCCATCGGAAAGATGCCCTTGCGGGCTTGGTTGAGCGCGCCGGTATCGATGTCCGTGGCGTAGATCTGCACGCCGATGCCGTGGAGCCTCTCCCCGAGAGCGCGGGCGAAGAGGATGCCCACGGAATAGGCCTCCTCACCCGTCGCGCAGCCCGGAATCCAGATTCGAATGTTCTCCCCGTCCTGCTTGCGTTCGACGATGTCGGCGATGATCTTGTCCAGCTCCTTGAAGGCATCCTCGTCGCGGAAGAACGAGGTGACCGACAGCAGGATGTCCTTGCAAAGCAGCTGTATCTCGTCCCGGTTGTCTTCGAGGAGCTGAACGTATTCCTCCAGGGTGTTCATTCGGTTGGCGATCAGCCGCCTCTCGACGCGGCGCCGGATCGTGTTGGTCTTGTAGCCCGAGAAATCGTGATTGGTGCTCTTCTGGAGAATGCGGAACATCGTCTGGAGGTTCTTCGATGTCTCGTCGATCTCCAGCGCAAGCGATTGCGGATCGTGAATGATCCGCGTCAGCTCGCGGCCGATCTGAGTCGGCGGCAGGATCAGGTCCGCGCAGCCGGTCCTGATGGCCGCGTTCGGCATGCCGTTGTACTTCGCCGTTTCCTCGTCCTGGACGATCACGATGCCACCGGCGGCCTTGATGGCTTGCACGCCGTGAGAGCCGTCCGTGCCGGTCCCCGAGAGCACGATCCCGACCGCTCTTTCTCCTATCTCGGCGGCAAGTGAGCTGAACAGCATATCGACCGACGGCTTGGGGCCGATGGCAGCGGTCGGCGGCGAGAGGTGTAGGACACCGTCGGAGAGCGTCGCGTTCTTGTTTGGCGGAATGACGTAGACGGTATCCTGAGCGAGTTGCTCCCGATCGACGGCCTCCTTGACCTCCATGGTGGTGCTGGATGCGAGCAACGACGCCATCATGCTCGGATGATTGGGGTCGAGGTGTTGCACCAGCACGTAGATGAAATGCTCCCCGATCGGCAGGTCGTTGAGCAGCGGCATCAGTGCCTCGAGCCCGCCGGCCGACGAGCCGATTCCGACGACGACCGCGTCGTCCCGCATTCGGCCCGCGGCGGACTTGGATGCAGTCTTGCGCCGCGTCTTCGGGGCCGCCCTCTTACCCCGTCCGGGGGCGGGCCCTTTGCTCGATCTCGTGTTCCCGCGTTTCGCGCCACTCTTGGCCGACTTTGTGCTGCGCGATCCGCGCTTGCTCCCGTCCTCCTTGGTGGCCATCGGTTCGGATCCTTGTGGTCTTACCTCACGTAGCTGGCCCGTCCGCAGGTGCGGTCAGACGAAGGCTATGGCTATTTACAATTGCATTTTATGATATTCGAAACGAGCCCAAGTTGTATTAGGTCATATGCCTAGGATCTTTCGGGTCGGTGTTTTAGGCCTTTGCAGCTAGAAGACGAGGCAGCGCCCATCGCTTGACGACGGTTCGGTGTCGAAACCGCGCGCTGCAACCAGCCGTTCCTATCGCAGCTTGGAACTGACCGGCGCCTTCAGCGGAATTCAGCTCGCCGCGTCATGCGAGCACGCCACATGCGACGCAGCGCTCACAGGTAGGCGAGAGGATAGGGGCGCCCCGTCTGCAGCGATGCGAGCGGCGCGCCTTGCGGCACGACCATCGTGCCGAAGAGGATCGAGAAGGGGAGCGGCGGCGCGCCGAGCAGGGCCAGGTAGGTGTCCGGCATGTGCTGGTGGAGGTTCTCGATCACGTAGGCCGCCAGCTCGCAGTCGACGGCCGGCGGGCGCAGCTCGCCCTTGAGCGCGACGGGGGTGCCGACCGCCGTGTAGTCGTAGCCGCCGAGCTCCAGCCTCGCGGCGACCGCGAGCAGGAGGGCCGACACGATGGGCCCACCCTTGGGTTCGGGGTCGTAGAAATCGTGCGTGGCAAAGACGCTGTCCCAGCCGTAAGGCACCGTATCCAGGGTGTTGTAGACACGCCGGACCTTACCTTCGAAGGGCGTTCCGGCGGCGAACAGCTTCGCGAAGGCGCCGTTGCCGGGCGTCATGCCGGCAAAGCTCGTGGCGGCGACGGGCCGGTCGCCGGCGCTGCCCGCCAGACGGAGGGCGAGCACCGGCGCCAGGGTCCCGCCGAGGCTGTGGCCGGTCACCACCAGCGGCGCGGAGGCCGGCATGGCGGCGACCGCCGCCTCCAGAGACTGGCCCTGGGCGTCGGCCAGCTCGAGCAGGTTCTTCAAGGCATCGGCTGTCCCGGCGGAGATCTCGGCGCCGGGCGCGCCCGGCCAGTCGACCATGTCGCCGAAGGGGCTGTCCTGCCGGCTGTTGTCCCAGTAGGCCGAGGACAGCGGGTTGGGATAGCTGCCGCGGATGGCCAGAACATGAATGCCGTTGCGCTCGTTGCGCGCCATGTAGGCGAAGTTCACCAGCGGGTCCGGCGGGTCCGGGGACGCCGGCAACCAGGCGACGCACCAGTCCGCGGCGGTCGGCTTGGCTTCGGCCAGGTAGCGGGCAATCGCATCGGGCGCGCCGTAGGCGATCCCGGCCAGCGTCATGAGGACGGCGTCGGAGACCGGCGGCGAGTCGCCCGCCGCGGTCACGGCAGGTTCTCGTGGATCGCTCGGGTCCAGCTTCCGTCCGGCTGGCCGGTGACGCTTTCGATGTCCGCGCTGAGGTTCCAGAGAGTCATGCCGTACTTGGCGCCGCCCGAGGGCTCCCAGGTGCAGAGCTGCACCGTCTCCTCCAGGGAGGTGCCCTGCGTGATCGGGCCGACCTTGTCCGACTTGACGCCGATCGAGATCTTGCCGGGCTCGATCACGGTCGCGTACTGCTCGACCAGGCTCGTCATCTCGTCGAAGTCGAGGAAGTAGGCGATCGTGTTGATGTAGTCGAGCTCCGAGGCGAGCTGGTGGATGACGTCCTTGTCCCGCTGGAAGAGGTACGTGTCCAAGGTCAGGATCTTGTGCGGCATGGCCTTGCGCATGCCCTTCACCGCGTCGACGAATTGCTTGCCCGGGAAAGAGCCGAGGTCTTCGTTGTCGACGTCGAAGCCGTCGAGACCCCAGTCGTCGGCCAGGTTGGCGCACCAGGTGCCGAACTGATCGGGGTCGGAGATGCCGGTGTTCCAGCCCACCGGCGGGTTCGGCGTGCCGATCAGCGACAGCAGGATCTTCGTGTCCGGCGCCGCCGCGCGGATGGCGGCGATACCTGCCTTGATGGCATCCCCGCTGTTCGACTTCCGCAGGAAGGCCTGGCAGGTGACGTTGCCGGGGTAGAGGTTGGCGAAGGCTAGTATGACCGTATCGATGTAGGTCGGGGTCTCGCCGAGGAGCGGACCGGCGCCCGGCCCGGATGGAACGTAGCCGAGCCAGAACGCCGTGTAGCCTTCCGTCGCCATCGTCTAGACCCGGGTGCCGCCACCAACGGTCGGCAACGAGTAGACGACGGCATCGAGCACCGCGTCCTTCAGCGGGTTTTTGCCGTCGTAGTAGACCAGGCGCTGCGTCGGCGTGGCGATCAGCGCGCCCGATGCATTGGGGTTCACCTGGACGCTGCCGCGCCACCCGGTGCCGCCCTGCGGAATGCCGGCCGCCGTCAGCCCGGGAATCGCCTGGACGCCGTAGATGACCGTTTGGCCCCGGTTGATCGACTGGTTCAGGAAGCCGCGCCCGGTGGAGGCGAAGAACTGGGTGTAGATGTTCACGTTGCCGTTGGCGTCGATGTATTGGGCCTGAAGGGCGGACTGGCCCGCGCCCTGATTGAAGTCCGTCGTCTCCTCGAAGATCAGGTTGAACAGGACCGAGGAGACGCTGGCATCCGGCGACAGCGAGACCTGAACGAAGTAGCCCTGGATCAAGAACGGATTGTTGGCACCGGGCGGCAGGATGCCGCCGGGCACGAGGGTCTCAGCGAGAATTTCGAAAGAGGAAAGAACTGTCATCGTCGAGCTCCTAGCGTCACGCGTCGACGAAACGTCGAGCGAAATGAGTCGGATATGCAGCCGCACAAACTAGAAGGAGGCGAGATTGAGCAATTATAGGTTATATAGAAAAACCCGGATATACAACCAAGAATCGCCTTATCGTACAGATGCCGGATAAGGCGGCGCGGGCGCAGCGGAAGCGACAAAGGCCCTCGGGACGATCCAAGGGCCTCTATCGGTTGCAGCGGCAACAACCCGTTTCTTGAGACTCTCTTGGGCCGATCAGGTGCCCGTCCTATGGCGCAGAGCCATCCGCGCCGACGAGACTCAGAGATCCCTGTTGGGCACGTAGACGTAGCCGACGCCGCGGATCGTCTTGATCAGGCGCGGGTTGTTCGGGTCGGGCTCGATCTTCTTGCGCAGGCGGGTGATCCGAACGTCGATGCTGCGGTCGAAGGGGTCCCAAGAGCGGTTGTGCGCCAGGTCGAGAAGCTGATCGCGGTTCAGCACCTTGTTCGGATGCTCGACGAAGACCCGCAGGAGGTCGTACTCCATGCTCGTCAGCGGCAGATAGTTGCCCTCGGCATCCCGCAAGGTGCGGTCGTCGATGCCGAGGATCAGGGCACCGACCTTGACCTCGCGCCCCGCTGCCTGCTCGTCGCTCGCCTGGGGCTGGTTCAAGCGGCGCATCACGCTCTTGACGCGGGCCAGGAGCTCCCGCAGCTCAAAGGGCTTGGCGACATAGTCGTCGGCGCCCATCTCCAAGCCGATGACCTTGTCGACCGTCTCGGCCGAGCCGGTCAGCATGATGATGCCGATATCCGGCTGCTTGTTCAGCTCCTGGCAGAGGGTGAAGCCGTCCTCGCCCGGCATGCGCAGGTCCAGGATGACGATCGAGACCGGCTCCCGGCCCATGACGTCGCGCATCTCCGCGCCGCCCTCGGCTTCGTGCACGCGGTAGCCGTGGATCTCGAAATAGTCCCTGATGTTGTCTCGAATCTCCTTCTCGTCGTCGACGACGAGAATATGGATCGAGTCGCTCATGTGACCTACACCATCCGAGCCGAGTTGCAGCCGTTCATGGCCCCTGCCCCCTCTATAGACGAAGGGCGTGATTCCCCCAAGCGTCGTGGGGTCGTCTAGGGCGGCGCGGCGCCATCGAGCAGGCCGAGGATGAGCTGGCGCACTTCATCCGGCCTGAACGGCTTTTCCAGATAGGGCCCGTCGACTCGCGCCAGGAAGTGCCTGGCGCTTGCGCTCAGCGTATCGCCCGTGAGGAAGCCGATCCGATCGAGGGGATGGACCGCGCTATCGCGCATCGCCTCGTAGAGCCCGGGCCCGTCGAGCTCCGGCATGCGCAGGTCGCTGAGCACGATGTCGAAGCTCTCCTTGCCGAGCCGCTCCAGGGCCTCTCGGCCGTTGTTCGCGATGATCACGCTATGGCCGTCGGACTCCAGGTGATCGCGAATCATCCGCGCGACCTCCAGCTCGTCGTCGACCACCAGGATCCGCTGGCGCGCGATCCTCGACCAGGCCTCGGCGTCCAGCTCGACCGAGACCTGGCTAGCATGGCCGTTGTCGCGGATCGGCAGCGACAGGGCGAACTCTGCGCCGCCGAGAGCGCTGTCGGCGATGGCGATCGTGCCGCCGTGGGACGACAGGATGCTGTGGCAGACGGAGAGGCCGATCCCGGTCCCCAGGCCCTCGGGCTTGGTCGTGAAGAAGGGCTCGAAGATCCGCTCCCGCAGCTCGTCCGGCACGCCGGGCCCGTTGTCGGCGATCGACATCGTGATCGTGTCCGCGTCCTGCTGCCGGGCGGCGATCTTCAGCGCGCGCGGCAGCGGCTGGTCCGCCAAGGCGTGCTGGGCATTGATGATGAGGTTCAAGACCACCTGCATGAGCTGGTCGGCGTCCGCGGAGATCTCCGGCAGGCCCTCGGCGAAGTCGGTCTCGACATCGATGTTCGTCGTCTTGAGGGCGCTGCTGGCCAGCTCCAGCGCGCCGCCGACGAGCTCTTGTAGGTCGGTCGGGTTTCGCGTCGGCGCCTTCTGGCGAGCCATCGAGAGAAAGGTCCCGACGATCCGCGCGCAGCGGTCGGCCGCCAGCCTGATCCGCTCGGCCCGCTGCTTGACCCGCTCGTCGTCGGCGATCAGCTCCAGCAACTCGCCTTGGCCGACGATGATGGAAAGCGGGTTGTTGAGCTCGTGGGCGACGCTGGCCAGCAAGGAGCCCAGCGCGCTCATCTTCTCGCTCTGCGCGAGGCTGGCGCGCTGCCGCGCGATCTCGGCCTCCGCCTGCTTGCGATCGGAGATGTCGACCACGCCCAGCGCCGCCGCGTCGCGGCCCTCGTACTCGACGGATCGCACCGTCACCTCGGCCGGGATGATCCGGCCATCGGCGGTTCGCAGGCTGAACTCAGACTGATCGTGCACGCCGCCGTTCCAGAAGGCGGCGTAGAAACGCTCGCACTCCTTCGGCGAGGCGAAGAGGTCGTCGACCTTGAGCGCGGCGATCGACTCGAGATTGCTGCCCAGCGTCGGCACGGCCGCAGGCCCGACGTAGAGCAGATCGCCGGCCCGGCGGTCGAAGATCAGCACCGGCAGGGGATGCGCCTCCGCAACGCCCCGGAAGCGATGCTCGCTGCGCTCGAGGGCGTCGAGGGCCTCTTTCTCGACGGTGATGTCCCGGCCGACGGCCTGGTACTCGACGATCCTACCGTCCTCGTCGAACAGCGCCCGGTTCGCCCAGTGATGCCAGAAGGCCTCGCCCGCGGCCGAGATCTCGCGATAGGTCCCCGAGAAGACGGGATCCTCGGGCGTCAAGGCGCGCAGACCGGACTCCAGGGCCGCCCGGGCCTCCGGGTCCGGTATCAGGTCGAGGAACATTGTGCCGATCAGCGACTCGCCGTCCCGCGAGAAGAATCGGTAGTAGGCCTGGTTGGCGAAGGTCAGGCGCAGCTCGGTGTCGAAGCGGCAGATCATCTCGTTCTGGTCCTGCACGATGGCGCGGTGCTGCGCCTCGCTCTGCCGCAGGTTGATCTCGGCGAGATACTGCTCCGTGACGTCGCGACCGACGGCCTGGTACTCCAGGACGTTGCCCGCCTCGTCGAAGATCGCCCGGTTGGTCCATTCGAACCAGCCGACTTCCCCATTGGGCAGGGTCCGCCGCTCGGCCTCGCTGTAGAGCACGGGATTGTCGGGCGTGAGACCGAGGATCGCCCGCTTCAGGGGCTCGCGCTCGGCCTCGTCCATGTAGGACAGGATGCCGTGGCCCAGAAGCTCGCTCTTGTCTTCCTTGTGCAAGCGGCTGTAGCTCGGGTTGACGAAGGTCAGCTTGAGGTCCCGGTCGAAGCGACAGATGAGGTCGGTCTGGTCGTCGACGATCGAGCGGAACTTCATCTCGCTCGCGCGCAGGGCCTCATAGGCCCGCTCGGTCTCCGTGATGTCGGTATAGCTGGTGATGTGGGCGCCGAAGGAGGCCAGGACGCGGCGGACCAGGATGGTCCGGCCGTCGACCATCTTGTCGCGGATGACTTTCGGATCGTCCGGCTTCAGGTTCCTGATGACGTCCAGGCGAGTGGCCGTCATCTCGTCGACGTCGCGCTCCGGGCCCTCGCCCTCGACGTAGACGCCGCGGCTCAAGCGGTCCCGGATGCAAGCCTCGATCGTCGTGCCCGGCTTGGCGAAATCCGGGCCGTAGCCGTAGAGCTCCAGAAAGCCGTCATTGGCGACGATCAGCTTCAGATCGCTGTCGAAGATACTGATGCCATGGGCCGTGTTCTGCAGGATCGCCTCGAGGAAGCGGGTCTTCTCCTCGTGGGCCCGTTGGCTGTCCTTGAGCTCGGTCAGGTCGACGTAGGTGAGCATGAAGCCGCCGTCCGGCAAGACGGTCTTTTCGACCTGGTAGGTCGTGCCGTCCGGCCGGGCGACCTCGCCGATGTGATCCGCGTCCTCGGACACGCGGGCCACCCAATAGGCGACGGCCTCCTCCTCGCCCATGTCGCCGTAGAGGCCGTTTCGCGCATTGTGCCGAGCGATGTCCTGGAAGGACGCGCCCGTCTCCGCAAGAGGCCCGGACAGCTTCAGGAGCTGGCGATAGGCGGCATTCGCGTAGGTGAGCTTGAGATCGCCGTCGAAGGCGCCGACGGCATGGGGTAGCTGCTGCAGCACCTGATCGGCGCCACTGCCCCGCTGTGCCTGTGCCTCTCCCATGGCCTTGTCCTCCCGGGCCTGCCCCTCTCGCCGAACGAGCCGAGACGGAGCGGGCCCCCTGCGTTGGTTCCGGCGGCCTTGCGCGGAAAATAGACCAGGCCGCAATAGCGGTCGACCGGCTGGCAAGCTCTCCGCGTCGACCCAGGAAAGGGCCCCACGCCGCGCTCTTCCGCGACGTGGGGCGGGCTTTCCGACAGCAGGCTCAGGCGATGTGGATGTTCTCCTCGGTCAGAGCCTGGAAGCGGCCGATCACCGCGATCTCCGTGGCCTCTTCGCCGCCGGCGCCGTCGGCGTCGAAGCTCAGGGTGCCGCGCTGCTGGTCGTAGACGAAGCGGTGCTCCGCCTCGGTCGCCTCGCTGCCGACGTGGAAGGCGCTGGCCTCGAGGCTGCCGCCCGGCTGCAGACCGTAGGCCGCGCCCTCGACCAGGAAGCGATCCTCGGCCGCGGAGAAGTCCAGGATCCGGTCTCGGCCGGTTTGGTCGGCCGGCAGGGAGAAGACGAAGGTGTCCGCACCCGAGCCTCCGGAGATCCGGTCGTCGCCGGCACCGCCGTCGAGGGTGTCGTCACCGGCGCCGCCCGAGAGGCGATCCTTGTCGGCACCGCCGTCGAGGCTGTCGTCGCCGTCACCACCGTACAAGCGGTCCCGACCTTCACCGGCGGTCAGGCTGTCCATGCCGTCGCCGCCGTTCAGCCGGTCGTTACCGGCACCGCCGTCCAGCCGGTCGTCGCCCTCCTTGCCGTCGAGCCGGTCGTGACCATCGCCGCCGGAGAGCTCGTCGTCGCCGGCGCCGCCGTCGAGCCGGTCCCGGCCCTCGCCACCGCCCAGCACGTCATCGCCCTCGCCGCCGGCGAGCCTGTCGTTGCCGGCACCGCCGTCGAGCCGGTCGTCGCCGTCGCCGCCGCTGAGGACGTCGTTGCCCTCGTCGCCGGCGAGCCGGTCGTCGCCTTCGCCGCCGTTCAGGCGATCGTTGCCTTGACCGCCCATCAGGGAGTCGGCACCCAGGCCACCGGTCACCCGGTCGTTGCCGGAGCCGCCCTCGATGATGTCGTCGCCAGCCATGCCGTTCAGCCGGTCGTTGCCGCCGTTGCCGAGGATCCAGTCGCTGTCGGCCGTGCCGGAGATCGAGTCGCGGCCATCGTCGCCATGAACGGTGTGGTCCGGCTCCGGCTGCGGATCAGGATCGGGATTCGGGTTGGGATCGGGATCCGGGTCGGGGTCCGGATTGGGATCCGGGTCGGGGTCCGGATCCGGGGCCGGCGCCGACACGGTGATGCTCGCCGTCGCCGCCGAGGTCAGGGTGCCGTCGGACACCTCGTACCGGAAGCTGGCCTCGCCGACGTAGCCCGGCAGCGGCGAGAAGGTGATCCGGCCATCGGGCTGCAGTGTGACGAAGCCGTTCACGGCCTCGCCGACGGAGACGATGGTCAGCGGCAGGCCCTCGGGATCGCTGTCGTTCGCCAGCAGGCTCGCCGGCTCGATCACGATATCGCTGTCGACCAGCGTCTGCATGCCGCCGTCATTGGTCGCCAGAGGCGCGGCCCCGGCAACCATCACGGCCTCGATGTCGCTCTGGCTCCAGGCCGTGCCGTCCTCGAAGACGAATCTGTCGACACGGTTGTGAGCGTGGGCCGACATCTGGTCGGCGATCGTCAGGCTGTCGAGCCCGCCGGCCAAGGTGAGCACCAGGTCGGCGCCGCTCTGGATCGCGGTCACGTCGCCCGGCGTCACGCCGGGCCCGAAGACCACCCGGTCCGCCGCGTTCGGCAGGGCCACGTTGGTGGTCTGCTCCTCGATCCGGTCGTGGCCGCTACCGAAACCGAAGGCGTAGTCGTCGTCGCCTTCGTGGCCGATGAGCAGGTCGTTCCCCAAGCCGCCGTCGAGCAGGTCGTCGCGGTCGAAGTAGCCCTCGATCACGTCGTCGCCGTCGGTCTTGGACCGCTCGATCATCTCCCGGGCCAGGTCGTCGGCGGTCCAGACGGTGCCATCGGCGAACTCGATGGTCTCGATCCGCAGAAAGCCGAAGCCGAACTGGTTGAGGATCGTCAGGGTCTCGCCGGTCTCGCTGTTGGTCATGGTGACGTCGGCCCCGTCGCGGCTCAGCGCCAGGCTGTCGGGCGTGATGCCCTGTCCCAGGACCAGCCGGTCGACGTTGGGCGCGTTGATGTTGAAGGTCTGCTCCTCGATCACGTCGTTGCCGTCGCCCGGACGCCAGTAGTAGGTGTCGTTGCCCTCGCTGCCCCGGAGCAGGTCGTCTCCGGCGCCGCCGGCCAGTTCGTCGTCGCGGTCGAAGTAACCCTCGATCACGTCGTCGCCCGAGGTCGCCGCGCTGTAGAGGATCAGACCGGCGATGTCCTCCTGATCCCAGCTCGAGCCGTCCTCGAACTCGAAGCTGTCGATCCGCAGGAAGCCGAAGCCGAACTGGTCGACCACGCGCAGGCTGTCGCCCGTGCTGGCCAGGGTGACGATCAAGTCGGCGCCATCGCGAGCGAGCGAGACGTCGGCCCGGGTCACGCCGGGGCCGAAGACGACCTTGTCGGCCGAGGAGTCGTAGCGCAGGTTGGAGACCTGCTCCTCGATGACGTCCTCGCCCGAGCCATAGCCGAAGTGGTAGCTGTCGTTGCCTTCGCGACCGATCATCAGGTCGTTGCCGGCGCCGCCGTCAAGCAGGTCGTCGCGGTCGAAGAAGCCTTCGATCACGTCGTCGCCGTCGGTGGCGGATTCGGCGATCAGGCGGGCACGAACCTCCTCCTCGTTCCACTCGCTGCCGTCCGCGAAGCGGAAGATCTCGATGCGGTGGTGGCCGAAGGAGAACTGGTTGACGACCTTGACGCCTTCGCTGCCGTCGCCCACGGAGATCCGCAGGTCCAGGCCGTCACGCGACAGGCTCAAGTCTTCCTGTGCGATGCCCGGCCCGAAGGAGAGCACATCGCTCGCGCTCGCCGTGCCGACGTTGTTGGACTGCTCTTCGATCGTGTCCCAGCCGTAGCCGACGTCGAAGACGTAGGTGTCGGCGCCGCCGTGACCGATCAGCAGGTCGTCGCCCGGCCCGCCGTCCAGGAGATCGTCGGCGTCGTCGAAGCCCTCGATCACATCGGCATCGCCGCCGCCCGCGTTGGCCAGGACCGTCGCCGCGACCTCTTCGCGGCTCCAGACCGTGCCGTCCTCGAACGCGAAGCTCTCGACGCCCCAGAAGGGCACGGCGAGGCCGTTCTTGACGGTCAGTATGTCGGCGCCGCCGGTCAGGGTCAGCACGAGGTCGTTGCCGCTGCGCGTCGGCGTGACCATGTCCGGCGCCACGCCGGCACCGAAG
This sequence comes from Kiloniellales bacterium, assembly GCA_028280455.1. Classification (GTDB taxonomy): domain Bacteria; phylum Pseudomonadota; class Alphaproteobacteria; order Kiloniellales; family JAKSDN01; genus JANQLT01. The sequence goes on along the minus strand of JANQLT010000186.1, from coordinate 80,240 downwards.
ACCACCCGGTCGCCACCGGCGAAGGTGCCGATGGTCGCGAAGTCCTCGATCGTATCGTGGCCGTAGCCCAGGCCGAAGGCGTAGCTGTCGCCTCGGTTCCAGCCCTGCAGGACATCGTCGCCGCTGCCGCCGTCCAGGGTCTCGCCGTATTGGAAGCCCATGATCAGGTCGTCGCCGTCCGTGCTGGCCTGCGCCAGGTAGCGGTCGCGCAGATCGGCCAGCGTCAGGACCGTGCCATCCGCGAAGCGGAACTCCTCGATCTCCTGCATGGTCTCGGCGACCAGCGAGGCGGTGAAGAGGTTGCGGATGGTCAGGGTCTCGCCGCTGTCGATGATCCGCAGGGTCAGGTCACGGAAGTTGCCCGGCGTCCGCTCCAGGGCGATGTCGTCGATGGTCAGGCCCGCGGTGAACTCGACCGCATCGACCCCGCCGGAGAAGATGCTGCCGCGGTTCTCGGCGATCACGTCGTGGCCATAGCCGCGGCCGTAGACGTAGACGTCGTTGCCGTCGCCGCCCGAGAGCTGGTCGTCGCCGGCGCCGCCGTCGAGGCGGTCGTCGAAGTAGAAGCCTTCGATCGTGTCGTCGCCGTCGGTGCCGGCCTGGCTGACCAGGATCTCCCGGATCTCGGCCGCCGTGACGCTGCTGCCGTCGGCGTACTCGAAGCTCTCGATCTGGTTGAAGTTGACCACGCCGAAGGGGCCGCTGTCGCGGAAGGCGAACTGGCCGACGACGGTCAGGCTGTCGCCGTGGCCGTCGAAGGTGATGACCAGCTCGTCCGCCTCGTTGATCGCGAAGCGGGTGCCTTCGCGCGTCAGGCCGGGCAGGAAGACCACCTTGTCGGTCTGCCCGGCGAGGATGTTGTCGCTCATGTCCTCGATACGGTCGTGGCCGTAGCCGGGACCGAAGACGTAGACGTCGTCGCCGTTCTCGCCGACCAGGTAGTCGTCGCCGGCCCCGCCGTCCAGGGTCTGATCGCCCAGGGCGCCGTAGAGGCCGTCGTCGCCGTCCGTGCCGGTGGTGACGATGTCGAGCACGTCCGCCTCGGTCAGCACGCTGCCGTCCTCGAACTCGAAGCGCTCGACCCGGTTGAACCAGCCCTCGCCCAGGATGCCGAAGAGGTCGAGCGGCTGACCGTCGAACTGGCCCTCGATGATCAGGGTCTCGCCGGTCGGGTTCAGGGTGATGACCAGGTTCTCCTCCAGGCTCGGCCGCGCGAAGGTCACGTCGTCGGGGGTGATCCCGGGACCGAAACGCAAGGTGTCGGCGTCGCTGAAGGTGTAGCCGAGGTGCGAGGAGAAAGGCGTGTCGACGAAGCGCGAGGCATCGCGGATCGTATCGTTGCCCATGCCCAAGCCCCAATGATAGGTGTCGCCGCCGTCGAAGCCGGTCAGCAGGTCGTCGCCGGCGCTGGCCAGCAGCTCGTCGGGGGTGCCGTAGCCGTAGGTCTCGTCGTCGCCGCTGGTCGTGTTGTTGGCGAGGACTCGCCGCTGGATGTCGAACCAGTCGGCCGAGCCGCCCGAGACCATGAACAAAGCCTCGATCCGGTCGTCCAGCGAGAACTGGCTGTTGAAGCCCAGGGGCCCATAGGCGAACTGGTTCTCGATGGTGATGCTGTCGCCCTCGGTCACGAAGTCGATCACCAGGTCGTCGCTGTCGCCGTCGCGATGCAGGGTGAAGTCCTCGAAGGTGATGCCGCCGAGCAGGACCAGGGCATCGGCCGTCGAGAGGAAGGGGTCGGTCATGTGATCGCGAATGATGTCGTGACCGTCGCCCAGGGCGTAGAAGTAGAGGTCGCCGCTGTCGCCGCCCTCGAGGATGTCGTCGCCGCCCAGGCCCTCGATCTCGTCGGCGAAGGCCGAGCCGGTGATGGTCTCGGAGGCCGCGGTGCCGCGACCGGTCTGCGCTGCGATCTCGCCGGCTTCGTAGATCGTGCCGTCGGCGAACTGGATGTCCTCGATCTGGGTGTTCTCGGTCACCGGCGTGCCGTCGCCCAGCACGACCGGCTTCTCGAACTGGCCGACGACGCGGACGCTGTCGCCCGTGGCGTCGACCGTGATCAGCAGATCCAGGCCGTCTCGGGTGATCGTGACCTCGTCGGCGCTGTAGGTCGCGAAGCGCAGCCGGTCGCCGCTCTGGTCGGCGTTGCCCTCGCGCTCGACGATGGTGTCCTGGCCGAAGTTGCTGCCGAAGACGTAGACGTCCTGACCGACGCCGCCGGCCATGTCGTCGTCGCCCTCGCCGCCGATGTAGACGCGCAGCGCGCCGTTGGCGTCACGGCTCAGGCTGTCGGCGCCGGCGCCGCCGATCACCGCGCCTTCGATGCCGACGCCGGCGATCAGGTCGCCGAGCGGCAGCGCAACCGGCGAGGCCTCCAGGGCCCGCACCATCTGCGCCGCGGCATAGTCGTCGCGCACGTCGATCCCGTCATGGCGGATCAGGGCATCGGTGAAGGCCTCGAGCGCCGGGGACCACTGATTGGCCCAGACGTCCGCCGCCGCCGTCGGATCCGCCGGCAGGCTCGACAGCACGGCCGTGTAGATCGACGACAGGGTGTCGGGACCCGCGGCGAAGAGCTTGTCGGCCTCGACGCTGAAGGTCGCGCCGTCGAACCGGCTGGCCCAGGGCCCCTGTACCGCCAGGCGCACGGCCGAGTTGAGCAGCATGTCGTTCCAGCCCTCGAGCAGCTCGTCGGCGTTGCGGTCCGACGGCACGCCGTTGGAGTCGCGCGGCGTCATCTCGCGGCCCAGGTAGGCCTCGATGAAGGCCAGCTTGCGGGCGTCGAAGCCGTCGTCGCCGATGGCATCCGCCGCAACCGCCTCGACAGCGGCCCAGCGATAGAGCACGGCCTCGGCCGCGTCTCGAACCTGGGTCCAGCTCGCCGTCGCGCCGAGCGCGACCAGCGCGTCGACCTGCGCCAGGAGGGTGGCGTCGTCGGTCATGGCGATCTGCAGATCCTTGACCACGCCGAAGCCCTTGAGCGCCGGCAGGTCGGCCGCCGCCTGGGAGATCGTGCCGTCGCCCTGCCAGCGGCTGTCGGTCTGGTCGGCGTCGAGCGCCACGTCGGCGATGGCGCCGCTGCTGCCGTCGCTGCGCGTGAAGCTGCCGACCTGCTCGATGACCGAGCCGCCGACCCGCGTGCCGTCTGCCTGGCTGGTCAGGGAGATGGAGGCGATGCCTTCCTCCGCCAGGCCGGTCAGCTCGCCGTCGTCGGCCTGGCCGTCGCCGTCCAGGTCGCGCCAAACCAGGAGCTCGTTGTAGGCGGCGTCGTTCGCGTCGATCACGCCGTCGCCGTTGCTGTCGTGGCTGGCGAGATCGGCGAAGCCGCTCTGCCCCGCCTGCCCGAAGAGCTCGTGGACGTCGGAGATGGCACCGTCGCCGTCGACATCGCGGGCCAGGAGGCCGTCTTCCGGCCCGACCCAGGCCGTGCGCTCGGCAAAGCCGTCGCGGTCCAGATCGAAGTAGGTGTCGCTGGAGTCCAGGAGGCCGATGGCGAAGCCGTCGCCGTTGAGGTCGATGACGAGGGGGTCCTGGCCGGCGGGGGCCGCGCCGAAGCCGGCCTGGATGCCCAGGAGCACCAGGTTCTTCCAGTCGGCCAAGCTGACCTCGCCCGGATTGACGATGACCTGCTGGAAGGCGGTGATGCCGGCCTTGCCCGTGCCCGTGCCTTCCTCGATGTCGTAGTTCTCGATCACCGCCTGGCCGCCGCGGCCGCGCGCGAACTGCACGACGAGCTGGCCGGTCGAGCTGAGGCCGAAGCGGAAGGTCGCCATGGCCGGCGCGTCGACCACCATGGAGAGCGCGCTGAGGATCGAGCCGGCAAAGATGCCGCCGGCACCCGACAGCACGCCGGAAAGCGGGGTCCAGTAGGCCCAGCCGTTCTCCATCCACCACTGCTGCACGCCGCCGGTGACCCGGAAGTTGCCCCAGGTGGCGAAGTCGTCGTAGTCGGCGTCCTTGACGAAGGTGTGGTGCGCCAGGCCGAAGATGTCCTGGCCGCCCTCGCCCCAGAGCTCGCTCTTGAAGCCGCCGCCCTGCAGGAAGTCGATGCCCTCGCCGCCGTGCAGCTCGGAGACGAAGCCGCCGGCATAGAGCTTGTCGATGCCGTCGCCGCCGTCGATCCGGACGCGACCGGTGCGCGGGCCGAGGACCACGTCGTCACCGGCGCCGGCGTCGATGTAGACCTCTTCCTGGTTCTGCGGAATGGTCGCCGCCAGGTCGCGGCGGGAGTCGGAGAGCGCGCCGATGGCCGCGGGATCGCGCTCGTCGAAGGGGATGCTGATCGAGCGGATCGCCTGGAGATCGGCCTGCTGGTCGGCGCTCAGCTCGCCGCCCGGGTTGAGCCGATGCAGGCCCAAGACGTCGTCGTGCTCGGAGCCCAGCACCTCTTCGAAGTTGGAGAAGCGGACGCCGGTCGAGCCGCGCAGCCCGCTCTCGCCGCCACTGGCTTCCTGCGGCACCATCAAGCCCCAGATAAGCTGCGTGTCGCGGACATCCCAGACGAAATCCTCGTAGACCTCGACGGCCTCCGTGTCGCCGTCGTCGGAGAAGAAGGAGGCCGTCGGCGTCCCGACGTAGACGCTGCTTTGGGACTGCCGGAAGTCGAGCGCGTCCGTCACGCTCTCGGATCGCAGCCCGCCATCGACATGGATGTCTCGGATGCCTTCATGGGACTCGTCCGCCGGGCCGGAATCGAACAGCACCCAGTCGCCATTGTCGGTGCCCTGCACGACCTCGATGCCCTTGAGCTTGTCCTCCGTGCCGTAGCCGTCGTTCTCGACCGTCAGGATCTCGGTGTCGGCATCGTAGCTGGAGAGATCCAGCGTCATGCCCATGTCCGGCAGCTCTTCCTCGCTATGGGCGTTGGAGAAGTCGGCAATGTCCTTCTCCTCGGCACTCGTGAAGATGCCGGCTTCGGCGTCACCGCCATAGAGCAGGTCGCGGCCGCTGCCGCCCGACAGGAAGTCCTCGCCCCGGCCGCCGAGCAGGATGTCCTCTCCGGCATTGCCGTGCAGGCTGTCGTCGCCGTCGTAGCCGGCGATGACCTCCCTATCGAGCGACCCTTGCACCTTGTCGCTGCCGGCACCGCCGACGAACAGCGTGGCTTGCGGGCCATCGGCCGGATCGGCCGGCGCGACGTCGGCGCCGATCCCGACGGTGCCGCCGTCGTCGGTCAAGGTCAGGACCGCGCGGTCGATCGCATCGTCGATCGAGGTGCTCCAGAGAAGCTGCACGCCCTCGCGAATGTCGTTCTCGCCGGGCTGTGCCCCGCCGGCGATGGCATCGATCAGCTTGTGCTGCCCCTGGATCAGGCTGTTGCCGTCGAAGGCGCTGTCTTCACCGCCCCCGGGTGTCGCGTAGGTCCAGGTTTCGCGGGAGAAATCGATCTCGAGCAGGCCGCTTTCGTCGTCCAGCTCGACCACGCCGTTGACCGCTTCCGGATCGGCCGACGCCAGGGTCTGGTTCTTCGCGAGAAAGGCCGCGTTCTGCACGATCGAGTCGGCGACCGCCTGCAGGACCTGGCCGTCCTCATAGAGGGCGCTCAAGGCGCCGCCCTGCTCGATCAGCTTCACCACGCCGAGGTCATCGGCGTCGTTGAGCAGTGCCCGGATCGCCGTGTCGCCGAAGCTGCGGTTGCCGCTGTCGATGGCCGAGTAGGCGATCATCGCCAGCATCTTGTCCGCCGGCCCGCGCAGGCCGCCGACCTCGCCGGGAATGCCGGCCCATTCGGAGACCCAGTCGTCGTAGAGCGCGTTGAACAGCTCTTCGGCACCGAACTGCCAGTTGATGTGCTGATTCTCCTCGGCATACATCATCAAGACCAGGAGCGCCTGAGAATGCAGGTCCAGCATGCCCCTGGTGCCGGTGAAGATGCCGCCGGTACCGAAGTTCGAGAAGACATGGCGGTCACCCCGCGCGTCGATCTCCGCCTCGATCGCGGCCGTGTAGCCACCCTGGTAATCGCCGTATTGCTCGACCATGAGCCCGAGGGGCACGGAGATCGGGGACAGCAAGGCACCGAGCAGAATGAGGTTGCCGGCCACGTCTTGGATGAAGCCGCTCCGCAGTCCTTCGAGCGCTTCGCCGGCGACGGAATAGGACCGGATCGCCTCGGTGGTCGGCGGCGGCGGCAGGATGCCGTCCGTGACCTGCTCGACCGCGTAGCCCCACTGCGTCCAGGCCGCGATGCCGAAAGGCATGTTGTCAAAGACCACGGCCTCGGTGCCGCTCAGCATGGAGACGAAGCCGGCGAGACCGCCACCGAGCGAATGACCGGTCAGGACGACGTCCTCGGCCGGGCCATCGTGCACGCTCTTGCCGGTCACCATCTCGTAGAACTGAATCGCACGCCCGGCCTGCGTATCCTCGGTGAAGCCGCCGCCGATGGTCCAGCCGGAGATGATGTCGTTCGTCGGATCGAACAGGTCGGTGTTGTCGGTTCCACGGTAGGAGATCACCGTCTTGCCGTTGTAGTGGTAGGCGGAGGCGAAGAAACCGATGCTCTCGTCGGCGAGCTGGTTGAACATGACCGCGTTGCCGACCAGCGGGCTGCCCATGTCGAGGCGGATGTCGTAGCCGCGGTGGTAGGAATCGAGGGCGAGGATGGCATACATCAGATCGTCAGACATGGCGCACTCCGTGGGGTTCGGGTTCTTGTTTCGCGACCCGCCGACGCCTTGCCGACCGGTCCATGTCGTCTGATGTAGGCGCCCCCTTTTGCTCGCTTGTGTCCTTAGTCGACGACTTTGTAAGCGCTTTGTTTCAGTTTCTAATCGCCTGATATTCAACGAAAAAAGGCCCTGGACGGGCGGTCTCGAGGGAGACCGGTGGCCAGGGCCCTGAGGGTCGGTCGGGGACAGTGAGATGCCGTTCTATCGGCACCTCCCCGCTTGCGTTTCGGGACCGTCATTCCTCCCGGAAGGAACGCTCGAGCTGGTCGGAGAGCGGCTTGACCAGGTAGCTGAGGACCGTGCGCTCGCCGCCTTCGAAGAAGACCTCGGCCGGCATGCCGGGGACCAGTTCCTTGTCGCCCAGCCTGGCCAGCTCGTCCTTGGAGACCCGCACCCGTGCCAGGTAGTAGGACTGCGAGGTCGCCGAATCGTGCAGGCGGTCGGCCGAGATGGTCTCGACCTGGCCGAGAAGCTCCGGCGTCGTCTGCTGGTTGAAGGCCGACAGGCGGACGTTGGCCGTCTGGCCGGGCTGCAGCCGATCGATGCTCTGCGGCTCGACGCGCGCCTCGATGATCAGGGCGTCCTCGGGGACGATGCGCATCATGCTCTGGCCCGGCTGCACGACGCCGCGCCGGGTGTGCACCTCGAGCGCCAGCACGCGGCCGCTCTGCGGCGCGCGCACCTCGAGCCGGCGCAGCCGGTCTTCGGCGGCGCGGTACTGCTCGCTCATGGCCTGGATCGCGGTCTCGACCTCGCCGAGCTCCGCCACCGCCTGCTCGCGGAACTCGATGCCGATCTGGGCGATGCGCAGCTCGGCTTCGGCGGCCTCGATCTCGGCGCGGCCGATCTCGGCGGCGAAGCCGCCCATGTCGGCCCGAACCTCTTCCAGCTCGCGGCGCAGGGCGCGGAGCTGGGTATGGGTCGCGTGCCCCTTCTCGACCAGGGACTCCGTGTTGGCGATGTCCTTGCCGAGCAGGCTGGTCTGCTCGCGCTTGGCGGCGACACGCGCGCGCAGGTTGTCGGCGACGGCCGCGAGCTGCTCGATCTTGCGCCGGAAGACGGTGATCTGCGCCTCCCGCGCCTGCCGCCGGGCCGCGAACATGTCGCGCTGATGGCGCACGATGGCCTCTCTGTTCAGATCGGCCAGGCCGCCGCCCGGTCCGGCCACGCTCTCCATGGCCTCGGCGCCGCTCGCCTCGGCGCGCAGCCGCGCGCGCCGGGCAATCAGCTCGTTCAGCTTGGCGCCGAGCTCCAGTAGTCGTGCCCGGTCCGCCGTGCCGTCGAGCCGGACGAGCAGCTCGCCGGCCTCGACGATCTGGCCCTCGCGAACCCGGATGTCCTCGACGATGCCGCCCTCGAGGTGCTGGACCTGCTTCTGGTTGCCGTCGAGGACCACCTCGCCCGTGCCGATCACCGCGCTCGACACCGAGGCCGAGGCCGCCCAGCCGCCGACGCCGATGACCAGGCCGGAGAGGATCACGGAGCCCAGGAGGAACTCGCGGCGGATGCTGGAGAGGGTCTTGTATGTCGCGTGAGTCATGGTCTTGCTCCTGCTGAGCGCCGTCTCAGGCGGCGAGCGGTTTGGAGGGATCGGCCACGGAGACCACGTTGTTGAGGATCTCCTCGCGCGGCCCGAAGGCGCGCTGGCGGCCGTTCTCGAGGATCAGGATCTTGTCGGTCGAGCCGACCACGCCCGGCCGATGGGCGACGATGACGAAGGTCTGGCCCCGGCCCTTGCCGGTTTCGATCGCCTTGGCCAAGGCCTGCTCGCCCGAATGATCCAAATGCGCGTTGGGCTCGTCGAGCACGACCACGGCCGGCTGGCCGTAGAGCGCGCGGGCCAGGCCGATGCGCTGGCGCATGCCGCCCGACAGCTTGGCGCCCGACGGCCCGACGCGGGTCTGGTAGCCTTCGGGCAGGCTGCGGATGACCCGGTCGAGACCGGCGGCCTCGGCCGCGGCGACGACCGCCTCGTCGTTCTCCTCCTCGCTCATGCGGCGGATGTTCTCCGCCACCGTGCCGTCGAAGAGCTCGACGTCCTGCGGCAGGTAGCCGAGGTAGCGGCCGCGGTCCTCGGCCGTCCACTGATCGAGAGTCGCGCCGTCGATCCGCACCGCGCCGCCGGCCGCCGGCCAGACGCCGACCAGCGTGCGGGCCAGGCTCGACTTGCCGGACGAGCTGGGGCCGATCACGGCGACCGCCTCGCCCGGCTCGACGGCGAAGTCGATTCCGGCGATCAGCGGCTTGCCGCTGTCCGGCGCCCCGACGGCCAGGCCATTGACGCTCAAGCAACCGCTCGGCTTCGGCAGGGTCAGGACCTCGCCGGCCTCCGGGATCATGCCGAGCAGGGCCTTGAGCCGCTTGTAGGCGAGCCGGGCCCGGCCGAACTGGCGGTACTGGGCGATGATCTGCTCGACGGGCGCCAGCGCGCGGCCGGCGATGATCGAGGCGGCGATCATGACGCCGGGGCTGACCTCCTGCTGGAGCGCGAGCCAGGCGCCGACGCCCAGCATGGCCGACTGCAGGAACAGGCGGAAGGTCTTGGACAGCGTCGTGAAGGTGCCGGCGCGGTCGCTGGCGACGGCCTGGCTCCGGACAGAGGCGTCCTGGTGTTCGCGCCAGCGCCGGATCATGGCCGACATCATGCCCATCGCGGCCAGGGCCTCGATGTTGCGCCGCCCCGCTTCCGCCAGGCCGGCGGCCTCGCGCGAGGCGTCGCTGGAGGCGACCATGGGGCGATGGGTCGAGAGGCTGTTGAACAGGGCGATGGTCGCCAGGACGAGCATGCCGGTAAGCGCGACGAAGCCCAGCAGGGGATGAAACAGGAAGACCACCGCCAGGTAGATCGGCACCCAGGGCGCATCGAAGACGGCGGCCGGCCCCGGTCCGGCGAAGAACTGCCGGAGCGTGTCCAGATCGCGGGGCGCGGCGGCCGTGGCCCCCGCCGCGCCGCCGAGCGAGGCCCGGAGGCCGGCCTCGAAGACGCTGCTGCCGAGGTCCCGGTCGAGACCGACGCCGAGGCGCACCAGCACGCGCGAGCGGATGATCTCCAGCGCCGCCATGAAACCGTAGAGGCCGACCAGGAGCAGGCTGATGACGATCAGCGTCGGCTCGCTGCGGCTGGTCAGCACGCGGTCGTAGATCTGCAGCATGTAGAGCGGGCCGGCCAGCATCAGCAGGTTGATCACCAGGCTGAAGGCCCCGAGCCCGAAGACGGCGCGGCGCAGGGCGCCCATAGCCGCCGACAGGCGCGCGGCCCAGCTATCCGATGAGGCGGGCCGGCCGGGAGCGGACGGCGTCGTCGGCTGCGGCCTGTTGGAGATCTTGGTCATGGTTTCAACCCCCGTCGCGGTGAAGCGCTACGACGCCGGCCCGGATCGATCGGCAGGATCGAGCCCTCGGCGCCTGAACAGTGACGCCGGTCTAAAGGCCGCGGGTTGCCTCGTTGTTTCCCAGTCCTACAGCCGTGTAACGACTTTGTTTCAGGCGCCGAAAGGGGCCGAGAAGGCCATGGGGTTCCACCATCCAGGCACGAAGAACACCCCGGCGTGCCGGGGCCGGGGCGTTGAAACGATTGGTTTCAGGGGCAGGACTCGGGCCCGGCACCCGGCTCCATCAGCGCCTCGAACGCCCCTAGGCGTCGACAGCCTGGTAGCTGTTCCAGACGAGCGTGGCGGCCGCCACGTCTTCGCAGGCGATGCCGATGGAGTCGAAGATCACGGTCTCGCCGGGCGGGCAGGTCTTGCTCCCAGCGATGATCTCGCCGACCTCCGCGAAGATCTCCGCCTTCGAGCCCCTGATGTTGCCGGCCTCGTCCGCCGCCGCGCTGCGGCACTCGACCAGGACCTTGTGCCGCATGGCATCGTCGTCCAGCTCGCGCCCGTCGACGGAGTTCCAGCCGACGGCGGCGACGAGCGCACCGGGCTTCAGCCAGGCGCCCTCCAGAACCGGCTGCTTGCTCGAGGTCGTCGTTATCACGACATCCGCCTGCCGGACGGCCTCCTCGGCCGACATCGCCACCGCCCCGGTTCGCTCGGCGAAAGCCGCGACCTTCTCCGGCGTTCGGCCCCAGACGCAGACCTTCTCGAATGTCTTGACGTGGCTCAGCGCTTCGAGATGTACGGTCGCCTGCACGCCGGTGCCCAGGACGGCCAAGGTCTTGGCCCGGCTCAAGTCCAAGGCTCTCAGGGCGGCGGCGGTCACGGCGGCGGTGCGCGTCTCCGTGATGAGGCGGCCATCCATGCTGACCAGGAGATGGCCGGTCAGCGGATCGAAGAGGTGAATGATGCCGAGGTGGGTGGGCATGTCGTGTTTCGCATTGTCCGGAAAGAAGCTGATCAGCTTCACGCCGACGTGCTCGCCGACCGCGAACATCGAGCCTATGAACCCGCCGCCCGCCTTGACCGGCAGCATCCTCCGGTTCGGCTGAATGATCTTCCTTTCGGAATAGGACTTGAGCGTCTCGCTCATCGCATCGATGAGCGCCGGCATCGTCAGATGCCGGCGAACCGTCGCCTCGTCCAGATAGGGCGGCCTGAAGTTCTCCGAGTACGGCATAGGTCCTCATTCCTTAGCCAAGTTGCCAAAAAGGCGTGACCTACAGAGGCGTCATTGCACCGCCGGAGGCTTGGAAGCGTCATCGCCGATGTTTCCGAGGTAGGCGAGCCGGACCCGGTCGTCGTCCCAGATGGTGTCGGACGGCGCATCGAAGTCGTTCTCGCCCATCTTCATGACGTAGGTCCTGGAGGAGATCTCCAGGACGCCGTGCACATCCTGCTCGACGATCAGAATGGCGCTGCCCGTCCGATTGGGCAGATCGACGATGCTCTCGTACATCTCGCTCGTCGCCATCGGCGACAAGCCCGCCGAAGGCTCGTCCAGCAAGACGAGCTTCGGAGAGGTCATCAAGGCCATCGCCAAGGCCAGGGTCTGGCGCTCTCCGCCGCTCATGGTGCCGGCCGCCTGGGACCGCCGTTCCTTGAAGATCGGAAACAGCTCGAACATCGCCTCGACCTGCGCCGCGCGGTCGCTTCTGGAAAGCAGGTAGCCGCCCAGTTGCAGGTTCTCGGTCACGTTCATGGCCGCGAAGATGTTCTCGAGCTGCGGCACATAGCCGATTCCGGAGGCGACGATCTTGCTGGTCTCGGTTCCGGCGATATCTTGGCCCGCGAAGAGGATCCTGCCGCGCGACCAATCCGTAAGGCTCATGACGGCGCGCAGGACGGTCGACTTGCCGCAGCCGTTCGGCCCGATGATCGAGACGATTTCCTCATTGGCGACATGCAGATCGACGCCATGCAGGATCTCGAGCGAGCCATAGCCCGCCTCGAGCCCCGATACCTCGAGGACCTTACTGCTGCTTGCCAAGGTATACCTCCAGGACCTTCGGATCGTTGTGGATCATCTCGGGCGAGCCGGACGCCAGGTTCATGCCCGCGTCCAGAACGACGATCTCATCGCTCACGCTGCTGATGAAATGCATGTTGTGCTCGATGATGAGAAAGGACTTGCCGCTCTCCCGCCTGATGTCCGCTATGGTCTCGATGAACTGCTCGACCAACGTAGGGTGAACGCCCGCCGCGGGCTCATCGAGCAGGACAACGTCGGGATCGCGGATCAGAACCAGCGCGATCGACAGCAGGCGCTGCTGTCCGCCCGAAAGCACGGCGACGTAGTCGTTCTCCAGGTGCGACAGCTTCACGCTGTCGAGCAGGCTGCGGGCTCGCTCCAGCAGGGCCGGCTGCCTCGCCCGATAGCGGCCGCCGCGAAGAAAGGACGACGTCAAGCTCTCGTCCTGCGCGGACTGTGCACCCAGCAGGAGGTTCTCGAGCAGCGTCATCCGCCGCGCCAGCTTGGTGACCTGAAAGGTCCGCATGATGCCGAGGTTTGCGATGCGCGACGGCCGGCTCCCGGTTATGTCTTGGCCCCTGAAGGTCACCGCGCCGTCGTCTGGCTTGATGAATCCCGAGATGCAGTTGAGCGCCGTCGACTTGCCCGAGCCGTTGGGGCCGATAAGCCCGACGATCTGGCCCTCCTCGACCGAGAGACTCACGTCCTGAAGCGCCCTGACGCCTCGGAAGGACTTCGACAGACCGCGCACCTCGAGGATCCGGTCCCCCGGCATGTCTAGAAGACCTTCTTCTTCTCGGGCAGCAGGCCGTTGGGCCGCACAATCACGATGGTCGTGATCAGCAGGCCGATGGCGGCCAGCCTGATGCTGGCGATCGTCGTCGCCGAGAGATCGACGTAGTCCCCGATGAAGCGCGTGCTGCTGTAGAGGAGAACGATCACGAAGGCGCCGAGTATCCCGCCCTTGAGGTTGCCCTTGCCGCCCAGGATCACCGCGGCCCAGATGATGAAGGTGACGATGGGCTCGAAGACCTGCGGATGGAGATAGGTCGTGAAATGGGCGTAGAGCGCGCCCGCCAGCCCGGTCATCGCCGCGCCGACCACCATCGTCCAGAGCTTGAACTTCGGCACGTCCTTGCCGAGCGACTGGGCATAGTCCTCGTCTTCGCGGATCACCTTGAGCACCCGTCCGTAGGGGGAGCTCACGATGATCGAGGAGACGATGTAGCAGACAAGCAAGGCGGCCAAGGTGAGGCCGAGGAAGAACCAAGGATAGAGGTCTTGCGGAATGCTCGAGGCCAGCGGCTGCGGAATGTCGCCCAGTCCATAGGTCCCGGCCGTGAGCCACTCCTCGTTCTGGATGATCACGCGCACCAGCTCGGCGATCGAGATCGTCACGATGGCCCAGTAGTGCACCGCCAGGTTCATGGTCGGGATGGCGATCAGGCCGCCCGCTACCGCCGATATCAGGATGGCCAGAAGCATGGAGAGCAGGATCGGCACGCCGTTCAGCGACATGATCGCCGAGGCATAGGCGCTGATGGCGAAGAAGGCGACCAGTCCGAAATTCAGCAGGCCGGCGAAGCCGTACTGGATGTTCAGAGCCAGCGCCATGATGGCATAGATCGCGATCAGCGTGCCGAGGTAGAGCGAAAGCTCGATCAAGACCCTAGTCCCCTTCCGAGCCCCGCATGATCCCTCTCGGGAGAACGATTAAGATGACGATCAAGGCGACGAAGGAGACGGCGAACTTGTAGCCGGTCGGAACGAAGAGGGAGGCATCGATACCGAAGGGCGCCAAGAGGAATCCCCAGTCGATCGCCAGCGAGGCGTTCTCGAGGAAGGCGATCAGGAAGGAGCCGATCACGGCGCCGTAGACGTTGCCGATACCGCCGAGGATCGTGGCCGCGAACACGATCAGAATGATGTGCACGCCCATCTCCGGCCATAGCTGCGTGTCCATCGCGATGAGCGTGCCGCCGAGCGCGGCGTAGCTGCCGACGATGAACCAGATCCAGCGGATCGTCCTTTCCACCGGAACGCCGTGGGCCTTGGCGAGCTCCATGTTGTCCGACATGGCGCGCATCGCGCGGCCGAGCTGCGTGTGGTTCAGCAGGACGTAGAAGGACGCCATGGCCACGAGGGAGACGATGGCGATGACGATCTGGGTGTGCGTGATCACCGCGTCGCCGATCCAATAGAGCGTTTCGACCGAGTCGCTGTATCGCAGTCCCTCGACTCCCCATACGCCGGATATGACGGCGCGATAGAGGATCGATAGTCCGAGCGAAGCGACCAGCAGGACCACCCCCGGCGAGGTTCGCAATCGACGGAAGACCACGGCATCGCCCCCCAGGCCGACCAGCCCGCCGAGAGCGGCGCCGAAGACCGCCGCGACCCAGACGTTGAGACCGAAGACGGATACGAAGACGTAGGTGAAGTAGGCCCCGAGCGCGGCCAGCTCGCCATGCATGAAGTTGGCGAAGCGCAGCAGGGAGAAGAGGATCGTGACGCCGATCGCCAGGGAAGCGATCTCGGAGCCCCGGATCAGGGTGTTCAGGAGGATCTGTTCCAGCATCGCCGCTAAGCCGACCTCAGGCAAAAGGCCGCCGCAAGTCTCCGAGACGGAGAGTCTTGCGGCGGCGAGAGGGCGTCTTGGTCGACAGGGAGGTTATTCGGCGACGTACTCTTCCAGCTTTCCGTTCCTATAGATCTTGCGGCCATAGCGCTGACTGATCTGAATGCCGTCCGAATCGACCGAGAAGTCCGACTTGGTCACGCCACGATAGATCTCCATGGCCTTCGGGATCGCGGCACGGATCTTCTCCGGCTCCATCGAGTTCGCCAGGTTCAGCGACAGAGCAGCGACCCAGACGGAATCGTATCCCACCGACGAGAACCAATCGAGATCGACGTCCGGCCCGGACGTTTCGGCGATCTTCTGGATGACGCTGTCGTAGCGCGTGCCAGGCTCGGCCGTAATATCGAGCCCTTTGACGCCTTCGCAAACCTCGGGAATGCACTTCGACGTGCCGGCACCGACATAGGTTTGGTACCACTTGCCCTTCGCCCGCTCCAAGACCCCCAGCTCGAAGGCCTGCTTGAGAATGGTGCTCGCGGTCTCCCCGAAGGCGACAGTCGTGATGGCGTCCGGGTTGGTGCGCACGAGGCGCTGAAGCTCGGCCCGGTAGTCGGTCTTCGCCGGCTCGAGCGCGAGATCGGCCACGATCTCGACGTTGAGACCCTTGAAGCCGCCCGCGATCGCCCGCGCCATGCCGACACCGAAAGGATCGTTCATGTAGACCAGCGCGACCTTGTTCGGCTGGGCGTCTTCCGTGACGAACTCGGCCATCTTCACGCCAAGGACGTCGTTGGTCGCCAGCATGGTGAACAGCCCATCGCCGATTTCGCGCTGGACCTGTGCGGTCGCGGCGATGGTGATGTGGTTGATGCCCTTGCCGACCGAGTACTTGCCGGCGGGAATGGTGACGGACGACGAGATGTCGCCAAGCACCAAGGGCACCTTGTTCACATCGACGAGCTTGCGCGTCGCTTCGACCCCGGGCTGGGGTTTCGATTCCGTATCCTCGATGATGAGCTTGAGCTCGCGCCCGCCCAAGACGCCACCGAGCTCGTTGATCTCCGCCAAGGCCGCGTTCACGCCGGCGAGCGTCTTGGCACCGTTGGACGCGTTGGGCCCGCTCAAGGGAAGGATGACCCCGATCTCCGCGGGCTCCTGCGCTACAGCGGCGCTGGCCAACAGAAGCATCGACGATGCGAAAATAGAGGCGGAAAGCCTACCCAGTTTGGCCATTGTGCTCCTCCCTAAGCTCGGTTGTGGCCGCCAGGCCAATTCGTTGAGACACGCCCCTCGTCTCCCCACAGCCGGAATGCTCGACTCCTCGGCCTTCTCGGCTTGCAGACCTATTTCGCTGTCCGGCCAGCGGTGCGGGATGAGTCGACGGCAAAGGGTATCACCGGACCTCGCAAAAAACAAGCAGTCATGACTGTTTTTATACGATTCCATGGCGCCGATTCCTGCTATGTCTCCCACGTGCTAAGGGGTTCCCATGGTTTCGCCTTCGGAGTCGGGCTCCCGCGTCGCGTCGTGGCACCCAGGTGCCCAGTGCCCTTCCGCCATCGGAACGGCGGCCGCGACCGACCGGCTCCCCTCGAGAGAAAGCGCCGCGCAGGCGGTCCTGGCGAGGCCGAGGCAAGCAGAGCCTCACCGCTCAGCCACGGGGAACAGCGATGAGTGAGAAAGCAACCGCCAACAAGAACGAGCTGCGCTCGTCGCGCATGAAGCGGCGCGTCTTGGAGGAAACGCTCAACTGCATCTACGATCTCGGACTGCAGAACACCTCGACCGTGGAAATCACCAAGCGTGCCGGCGTTTCCCGAGGCGCGATGCTGCATCACTTCCCCTCCAAGGAGGAGCTGTTTTGCGCGGCCTTCGAAAGCCAGCTCAAGAAGGAGGTCGAGCAGCTTCGCGATGTCGCCGGCACCTACGCCGAAGGCGAGGTGACGCTGGACACCTTCTTCGACTACATGTGGTCACGCTTCACGGGACGCGCCTACGCCATCACCCTGGACTATCTGGTGGCCGCCCGCACGAACCCCTACCTCAAGAGCCGCGTGGAGAAGGCCCGCAGCGAGTACGAGAGATCCTTGCGCTCGATTTGGAGTCAAACGATCGTCTACGACGAACTGCGGAATCCGGACGCGCAGGCCATGTTCGATCTGACCCTCTGCCTCTTTCGCGGCATGGGTCTCCACACGGTCACGAAGGACAAGCATGAGAGCTTGGACGCTCTCGTGTCCTACTGGAAAGCCCACCTCGGGGGCCAGATTTCGGAAAAGGCCGAAGCCGCTTCGGGACGCCGCCGGAAGCGCTAGCAAGCCGAGCCTTCGGCGCAACCGAGCTTCCGCGCGGCCGGCCTGCGACCTCTTGCATCCGAACCCCGGCGCCAGCATGGCAAGGCCTCACTGCGCCAGAAGGCCTCGATAAATTAAAAACAGTCAGGACTGCTTGTTTCTAGATCACCCCGATGATATCCTCGATGAGTGGCTTGTCCTCGCTGCCCCTGCTCGACAGAGGCGCTGTCTTGACGATCGCTGCTCACATCCAATGCACCAGAAGGTCGACGGTCTAGAATGGCCAAGGATGAAGGCAAAGACCCGCGCGACATCCGGAGCATCGTCGGACAGCATGCGCGCCAACGGCCAAAGCAGATCGCCGTTGTCGATGAGCGCTTGAGCCTAACCTACGAGGACCTGCATGCGACGGTAGGAGCCTACGCCGAGCGCTTTCGGGACGTCGGCATCGGACCGGGCGATCCGGTCCTCGTCTTGCTCGATGTCTGCGTCGAATCGGTCGTCACCTATTGGGCGCTGCTCTCCATTGAAGCCGCCATCGTCGTGGGTGACCCCACCGGAACCGACGCCAACGTCGACCACTGTCTCGGCGTCAGCGGCGCGGCGCACGTGCTGGCCGGCCGACTGGCGCGGAAATCGATCTCCCCCAACTCGACCGCCACCTGGCTGGTCCTGACCGAGGAGCCGGACGGCACATTGGCGCGTTGGACAGTCCTGCAGGGCGGCAAGCCGGGCCATCGAGCATCCGGCGTGCCGCAACACCCGGAGGATTGGGCGCTGGTCCTGTTCAGTTCCGGCACGACCAGTCGTCCGAAAGCCATCGTGCATAGCCGCGAGTCGATAAGGTCGCTGCACGAAGTCCTCTTGAAGACCTGGCACCTGTCGCCGGACGACATCGCGCTCGGCGCCCTGCCGTTCCATGCCATCTATGGCCTGGTGTTCAACGCGGCTTCGGTGATCTATGCCGGCGCGACACTGGTTCTGATCGAGCGCTTCCGCCCGCAAGAAGCGCTGGCGGCGATCGAGCGCCACCGTGTGACGACGGCGGCTTTCGTCCCGGCCATGGCCCTGATGATCTTGAACTTCAAGGACAACGACCGCTACGACCTCTCCTCGCTCCGTGTCGCCTACAGCGCGTCGGCGCCGATCAGTCACGCCGACTTGAAGCGCTTCGCGGCCTTCAGCGGCGCGCCTCTGATCACGAACTACGGCATGACGGAGATCCCGGGGGCGGCCGTGGAGCGCGCCGACCGGCCGCACGTGACGGGCTCGGCCGGCAAGGTCAGCCCGGGCTTCGAGGTCTGCGTTCGCGATTCGAAGGGACGGCCGGTCCCGCTCGGCAAAACCGGCGAGATCACCATGCGTGGGCCGACGATGATGCATGGCTATCTCGGCGACCCCGCGCTGACGGCGGAGCGTGTCCGCGAGGGCTGGATCTACTCTCAAGACATCGGCCACATGGACCGGGACGGGAACATCTACCTGTCGGGCCGCAATTCCGAGATCATCATCCGTGGCGGGCTGAACATCTCGCCTCTGGAGATCGAGAACGTGCTCAGCACCCACGACGCCGTCCTGGATGCGGCGGCGATCGGCACGCCCGATCCCGTCCTTGGCCAGAAGGTGTCAGCCTATGTCGTGCTCCGAACGACGGCGGAACCGGACGACATTGCGGGGACTCTCAACGAGCATTGCCGTGCGGACCTCCCGCCCGCCAAAGTGCCGGCGGAGTACATCGTCGTCGACGAGCTTCCGAGGAACGCCGGCGGCAAGGTGCTTCGCAAGAGGCTCGCCGAGCGGCATGCGGCCGTGGTGGTGGGTCGGAAGAAATGACCGAATCGGGAGGTAACCAGCCTTGGACGGGAAGATAGACACCCGGATCGTCGACGGGCATACGGCTCTGATCACCATCGATCGACCGGAGAAGCGCAATTCCCTGACCCCGACGATGATCGATCATCTGCAGCAGGCTTTCGACGCCTTCGACGCGGATGAGGCCGTGCGCACGATCGTCCTGACCGGCGCGGGAGAGCTTGCCTTCTGCGCCGGACACGACATCAAGGCCGTCGCTGCGGACGAGCTCGGACATCTCTACGAGGAAGCGCATATGCAGGTCTTCCTCTGTCCGCGAAAGACGATGAAACCGGTCATTGCCGCCGTCAACGGCTCTGCCTATGCGGGGGGATTCTGTCTGGCTATCGCCAGCGACCTCAGGCTCGCGTCGTCGAACGCGACCTTCGCCGTTCCGGCCGGACGGCTCGGCGTCGTGCCCATCGCCGGCCAGTCGTCGAGACTGCCGCACCTGCTGCCGCCGGCGATCGTCAACGACATGATCATGTGCGGCACGCCGCTGACCAGCGAGCGGGCGGAGCACCACGGCTTCGTCAACGAGGTCCTATCGTCTCAGGAGCTGCTGGACCGGGCCCTGGAGAAGGCCGCCGGCATCGCGGCGATGTCCGCCACGACGGTGCAGTCATACAAGCGGATCGCCCAGACCACGCTCTGCCAAGGCGTCGAGGCGGCCGACGCCATGGAATACTGGCTCGCCATGGCAGCGGGTCAGGGCGAGGACATCCATGAAGGCCTGGCCGCGTTCCGCGAGAAGCGCGCGCCGGTCTTCTCGTCTCGGAACGGCAAGACATGAGCCTGCTGACAGCCGACGTCATGGATTGGGTCGGACGCTCTTTCAGCTTCGTCAGCGATCCGATCTCGCTTAGCGAGGCGCGACGCTTCGTCGCGGCGTCCGGAGACGACAACCCGCTCTATGCCCTGCCGGCGCCCGGGGAGCCGGCAGAGGCCGAGACTCCCGTGCCGCCCATGCTCTACTACGCCATCACCAGGCCCTTGGCGCCTTCGGACGACTTCGTCGAGGACGGGACCGTCGCCGAGCACCGGCCGCTCGTCGGAACGGGGCAGACCATGGGCGGCAGCGTCGAGATGGAGTGGCTGGAGCCCTTGTCGCTGGGCGACCAACTGCACGGCACCCGCACGCTCGTCTCGCTCAACGAGAAGAGCGGGCGCAAGCGCGACTTCGTCATCGCAGAGTGGGTTACCGAGTACCGGGACAGGGACGGGCGCCTGCTGGTGCGCGAACGCTATGAGCAAATACTATTCTGAGAACGCTCTGGCCTTCGCGACGACACGCGTGGGCGACAGGCTGGCGACGCTCGAGAAGCGTCCCAATGAAGTCGACGTCGTGCGCTTTTGCGCCGCCATTCGGAACTTCCACCGCTTTCACTACGACCGGAGTTTCACCGCCGAGCAGGGCATTCCGGGCATCATCGTACCCGGCTTCCTGATCGGAAACTGGTGCATCGAGGCTGTCTCCCGTGCCTTTCGGCCCGGCACGGAAATCTCCAGCCTGAAATTCCGGAACAGCAAGGTCGCCCCCGTGGGCGACGACTACATCGTGCTCGGCGAGGTCTCTTCCGTCATCAAGACCGAGCCGAGGGCCGTGTTCTGCAGTCTCGAGGTCAAGAGGCAGGCCACGGGAGAGCTCGTCACGACCGGCCTCGTTGGCATTCGCCAATCCACCTCGCGTGAAGGCAATTGACAACTGTCAAGGCGCCGAGCTTCGACCCCAACAAACATCAATGGCGGTTGAGGACGGATGCGTCGTGACTACTCGGATGCCTTCAGTGGAACGAGCCGGTTCGGGATTGATCAATCCCTTGCCCGAGAACCTCTTTCGACGGCCGATCGACTATCTGCAAGCGGATCATCGACGCATACTCAGGGTTTGCGATCTCCTGGACAGCCTCGTCGTCGATCCGCGGAGCGACGCCTCTTTCGCCAGCGCCAACATAGCGCTGGCCTACTTGAGGGCCGATCTGCCGTTGCACATCGCCGACGAAGAGGATCTCTTTCACCGCCTCGCCGCCTGCTTTCCGCCGAGCGACCGAGTCGAGAGCCTCATCGAGACCCTGGAGCAAGAGCACGGCAGCAACGCCGTCTTGCTGGAGAGGACGGAAGCGGCGTTGTCCTTCTATGAGGCCGGCAGCGCTCCCGACGACATCGGGCCCGCGGTCGCCACCTTCGCCGAGGCCAAGCGGCAGCATGTTCGATTGGAGAACGAGCGCCTGCTACCGCTTGCCCGCGATCGCTTGGGCGCCGACGACTGCGAGGCCTTCGGTCGGTCCATGGCGCTACGGCGCCGCGTTCCTTACCCGGAGTAGAGACAGGCAACCTTGGCCCGGCCGCGCCCCTACGAGCTCGGCTCAAGCCATTGAAATTCAGGCACGAATTCGCTGGTTGCCTTCGCTGTACTCGCGCAGGGCGACCACATCGTGGATCTCCACCTCGTTGCGCGAATTGTTGACGCCGAGGCCCTGCAGCTTCTTCAGCGATCGCGAAAAGGTCTCCGGTTGCATGCCCAGCCGGCCGGCGATCAAGGACTTCTCGATCGGCAGGCTGACGACCGCCGAATGGGCGTCCGCCGGACAGAGGCGCACCAGGAAACCGGCGACCCGCTGGGTCGATGACTTCGCGGAAAGCTGCTCGATCTGCCGAACGAGCGTACGCAGATGGCGTGACATCGACGCCATCATGTCGAGGGCATAGTCGCTGTGCTCACGAAGCCTGTTGATGAAGGTGCTGGAGGGCACAACCAGCAGGCGCGAGTCTTCCACCGTCATCGCGCTGACGGGGTAGTCCGCCTTGTCGAACATGGCGGCTTCCGCGAAGGACTCGCCGGTCGTGAAGACCGCGATCACGCTTTCGTCTCCGGAGATCGTCTCGCGGAACAGCTTCACCCAGCCGTCGAAGACAACGTAGAAGCGCTCGGCCGGCTCGCCCTGGATGAACAAGACATGGCCGCGCTCGATGTCGTGCACCCACGCATCGACGAGCATGTGCTCGAGCCCGCTACGCGACATACTGGAGAAGAGGGGCAGGCTAGCGAGGACCTCGAAGTCCCGCTCCAGAATCCCCGTTCTATGTACGAATCGATCAGTCTGGGTCACCTGCATAGCGAATCTCCATGCTGCCCAGGATGTGTATCGATCGTCTGCCTAGTGATCGTCGTGCGGCAGAGTAGACCCCAAAGATAGTGTGACTATGATCTCAATCAATTTGCAAGCGACTCGCCCGGCGGCCGACGCTTGATCGCGGTCAAGGTAGCAGACTCGCCCTTACGGTCTGCTTGAGGGTCTTCTTTCGAGGCCTTCGCGCGATGAGTGACAGGCGAGTCAGCCAAGCGGCCGAGGCGGCGACGCCCTCGACGGGTGGAACCAAACGCGGTCTGCCGATCGTCGTTCTGCGGCCGCTCGCGATCACGCTGTTGATCGCGCTGGCCGTTGCATCGACGTGGCTGCTGCTGAGGCCGGAAGCCGACGGGCCGCTCGGCCGCGTCGCCGATGCCGCGATCGGCAACGGCATCGGCCTGGACGTCGACTTCGATCTCGTCGACCACAAGGGGCAGCCGGCGCGCCTCGGCGATTTCCAAGGCGCTCCCCTGCTGGTCGTGTTCGGATACACGAGCTGCCCGGACGTCTGCCCGACGGTCCTGTCCCACCTGGCCGATCTGCTCGACGACCTGGAGCGCGAGGGCGTGACCGCAAGGGGCGCCTTCATCACCGTCGATCCCGCCCGCGATACGCCCGAGGTCCTGTCGGGCTATGTCGAGGCCTTCCATTCACGTCTCCATGGACTGACGGGCGACGCGCAAAGCCTGAAAGCGGCGACGAGCAGCTTTCGGGTCTTCTTCGAGAAAGTCGGGGAGGACTCGGAGGACTACCTGATGAATCACAGCGCCTATCTCTACCTGCTCGGCCCCGAGGGCGGGGTTCTGTCCTACTACCACCCGGACCTGGAGCCGGCCGCCTTGCTGGCGGACGTCCGTGGCCGACTCGACCGCTAGAGCGTTTTGCGATCGGACGGCACCGGGAAAACCACCGCCTTCGCCGACTGCTTCCGGGACGCTTGACTTTCGTCAAGGACACGGCCCCGGCCGCGGCACTGATATTGGAGAACGGCCCGCAGAAGGCCGCGGGCAATCCGCGCGATAGCGCGCAATAGGAGGGGTCATGTCCGACCAAGCACCACCTTCGGCGCCGTCCGAACCGACGAAGAGCGCTGCAGGCAAGGACCCGAGCGAGCGTGTGCCCGCCATGCAGCGCCTGCTCGACAACCCGTTCCTGCTCTTGTTCCTCGGCGTCACGATGCCGACGGTCTTCTACATCATCTGGGGAATCATGGAGCTAGCCCAGATCCCGATCGCGCCGCAATAGAGAGCGTCTGACATGGCTATCACACCTCCGGAAAACAAGCTCTGGTGGAAAGAGCCGCTCCACCGGATGGAGATCATCTGGATCACCATCGCCTTCCTCTGGGGCTTGGTGATGTTCTCGACGATGATCTACTGGCACATCACCGGGGAGCAGAACCTCTCCAACGAGGCCTACCGGATCACGCCCGACGCCTTCGCCGAAAAGACGGAGGAAATGGCCGAGGCCTATACGGTCCGCGAAGAGGGAGACACCGGGATCCCGGTCGTCCGCCCGCCGCCGGGCAGCGACGTCTATCTCATCGCGCGGCTCTGGGAGTGGTGGCCGATCCTCGAGCTCGAGAAGGACCAGAGCTACCGGCTGCATCTCTCCTCCTTGGACTGGCAGCACGGCTTCTCGCTGCAGCCGACCAACATCAACCTGCAGGTTCACCCGAACTACGAGATGGTGGTCACGCTGACGCCCAACGAGACCGGCGAGTTCGGCATCGTCTGCAACGAGTTCTGTGGCATCGGACATCATCAGATGCTCGGCAAGATTTACGTCGTGGAATAACGGGGACAAGCCATGAGTGTCAGCACGGCAGAAGGTGCTCTGGTAGGGCATGACGAAAAGTACAGGACCTGCCTGGACACGGGCCTCAAGGTCTACGCCAAGACCGAGACCCTCATAAAGGTGAACGCCGTCGCGGCCGTGCTGTTTCTCGCCGTCGGCGGCCTCTTCGGCGTGCTGGTGGCGCTGACGCGCTGGCCGGGCGTGCATCTGCTCCCGGCGGACCTGTTCTACCTGGTGCTGACCGCACACGGCGCGGCCGTCTTGCTGTTCTGGATCATCTTCTTCGAGGTCGCGATCCTCTACTTCGCCTCGTCGATCCTGCTCAATTGCCGCCTGGCGACGCCGCATTTCGCCTGGCTCGGCTTCCTGCTGATGGTCGGCGGCTCGCTGCTGGCGACCGTCGCGGTGCTGCAGGGCGAATCGAGCGTCATGTTCACCTCCTACGTGCCGATGCAGGCCGCACCGCACTTCTATCTCGGCCTGATACTCTTCGCCGTCGGCGCGCTCCTGGCCTGTTGCGTGTTCTTCGGCACGCTGGTCATCGCCAAGGAGGAGCAGACCTACGAGGGCTCGGTGCCCCTGGTCACCTTCGGCGCGATCACGGCGGCCATCATCGCCGTCTTCACCATCGCCTCCGGCGCGATCATCCTGATCCCGACCTTCCTCTGGTCGATCGGCTACATCGCCGAGATCGATACCGTGACCTACAAGCTGGTTTGGTGGGGCATGGGTCATTCCTCGCAGCAGATCAACGTCTCGGCCCATGTCGCGGTCTGGTATTGCATCGCCGCCCTGGTCCTGGGCGCCAAGCCGCTGTCGGAGAAGGTCAGCCGCACGGCCTTTCTGCTCTACATCCTGTTCCTGCAGCTCGCCTGCGCTCACCACATGCTGGTCGAGCCCGGCATCAGCTCGGAGTGGAAGGTCTTCAACACCAGCTACGCGCTCTACCTGGCGGTGCTCGGCAGCCTGATCCACGGCATGAGCATTCCGGGCGCGGTGGAAGCGGCACAGCGGCGGCGCGGCTTCACCAAGGGCATCTTCGGCTGGCTGCGCCAGGCCCCTTGGGGCAACCCGGCCTTCTCCGGCTTCGCCCTGTCGGTCGTGCTGTTCGGCTTCCTGGGCGGCATCTCGGGCGTCGTGCTCGGCACAGAGCAGATCAACATCCTGATGCACAACACGCTCTACGTGCCGGGCCACTTCCACGCCACGGTCGTCGCCGGCACCACGCTGGCCTTCATGGCGATCTCCTACCTCGTCGTGCCTCTGATCTTCCAACGCGATCTCGTGTTCAAGACCATCGCGAAGTGGCAACCCTACGTCTTCGCCATCGGCGTCGGCGGCACCTCGCTCTTCATGATGGGCGCCGGCACGCTCGGCATCTCGCGGCGTCACTGGGACATCACCTTCAGCGATGCCTCCTTGACCTTCGACGTTCCCGGCACCGCGTTCCTGATGCTCGGCCTGAACGGCATCTTCGGCCTGCTCGCCGGCGTCGGCGGCCTGATGTACATCCTGGTGATCGTCGGCTCGATCCTGTTCGGCAAGCGCCGTGACGCCGAGGCGGTCAAGGCCAACCCGATCGTCGCCGGCGGCGAGGCCGTCTCGACCTACGGCAGCGAGGGGACCCTCAAGCTGCCGGGCACGATCACCCTGGTGGCGGTCTTCTTCACCGCTTTCGTCCTCTACTACTTCATCAACTGGAAGTTCCTCTCCGAAGTCTGGCCGCTCAGCTAGGCGCGGCAAGAGGCATCGGGGGCGACGAGGAGGAAGCAGAAGATGGGCGCAACGGTCGGGCAACTCTGGTCGGTCTTCAAGATGCGCATCGGCTTTGCGATCATGCTCTGCGCCCTGGCGGGCCTGGCGGTGACGCCCGGCCCGCAGCCCGAAGCCTGGCAGGTCGTCCTGCTGGCGCTGGCGGTGCTGCTCTCGGCGGCCAGCGCCGGGGCTCTCAATCAGTACGTCGAGCGCGACCTCGATGCGCGGATGCTGCGGACCAAGCGCCGTCCCTTCGCCACCGGCGAATACCAGGCGGGGCCCTTGTGGCTGTCGGCGATTCTCCTGGTGCTGTTCCTCTCCGTGGCCATGGCCGCCTTCGCCCTCAACATCTACGTCGCCCTGCACGTCTTCCTCGGCGCCTTCGTCTACGGCGTCGTCTACACCGTCTGGCTCAAGACCAGGACCTGGTTGAACATCGTCCTGGGCGGCCTGGCCGGCAGCTTCGCGGTCCTCGCCGGGGCCTCCGCCGTGGATCCGAACCCGGCCCCGGCGCCGCTGATTCTGGCCGTGGTCCTGTTCCTCTGGACGCCGCCGCACTTCTGGAGCCTGGCGACGGTGATGCACAAGGACTACGCCAAGGCCGGCGTGCCGATGCTGCCCGTCGTCGTCGGCGACGCCCTCGCCGCCAAGATCATCCTCGGGCATACCGTGGCGCTCGTGCTGCTCTCCCTCTTGCCGGCCGCCTACGGGCTGGGCTGGATCTACCTGGCCGGTGCCATATCCGGAGGGGCCTGGTTCATTCTCGCCTCGATCAAGCTGGTCTTGCGGCCCGGGCCCTTGGCGGCCATGGCCAACTTCAAGGCTTCCTTGCTGCAGCTCGGACTCCTGCTCTTGGCGGCGATCCTCGATCGCGCCCTGCTCGCCTAGCCCGATGCCTCGCCCTTCCCTGCTTTGGCTGGCGATCGTCTGCATCGCAGGCACGGTCGGCCTGGCCGCGACGCCGCTGGCCGCCAAGACCTCTCAGCCCTCGGTGTTCGATCCCGGCGCCGCCATCGCCTACAGTCAAGCCGCCGTGGGCCGCGAGGTCGGCGACTACAGCTTCCTGGACAAGAGCGGCGAGGCGCGGCGGCTTTCCGACTTCCGCGGCAAGCCCCTGGTGGTCAACCTGGTGTTCACCGCCTGCGTCGAGTCCTGTCCGATCATCGTGCAGACGCTGCAGCACGCGGTCGACGTCGCCATCGAGGCGCTCGGCGAGAACAGCTTCTCCGTCGTGACGATCGGCTTCGACTCCGCCCAGGACACGCCCGAGCGCATGCATCACTATGCAAGCAGCCAGGGCATCGATTTCGACAACTGGCATTTCCTCAGCGGCACCGGCGTCGACTTGGACAAGCTCCTCGAGGAGCTGGGCTTTCTCTACTTTCCCTCGCCCAGGGGCTTCGATCACCTGGCTCAGACCAGCGTCCTCAGTTCCGACGGGCTGGTTCACCAACAGGTCTATGGCGCCAGCTTCGACCCGCCGGCCTTGGTCGAGCCGCTAAAGAGCCTGATGTTCGGTCAGGCCGGAAGCCTGGTGGACGTGGAGGCGCTGATAGAGCGGGTCCGCCTCTTCTGTACGTTCTACGACCCGGCCCGCGAACGCTACAGCTTCGACTACTCCTTCTTCTTCGCCATCACGATCGGCGGCTTGAGCCTGCTCGGAGTCGCGATTCTCCTGCTTCGCGCCTTGCTCGCCGCGCGGTCGCGCGAGCGCGGGAGCCGCACGCCGCCACGCGCGTCCGAGATCCGCTAGGGGCTCTCGGCCGCGCTGGAGCTGGGTGACCCTGTTGAAGCTGGAGCGAATGGCTTGATCGATCTGCGACGTCCCCTTCGATGGTGCTTCCTGCACCTCGAGCGCTGGCTGGATGCCGTCTTTCCGGCAGGCTGGAATCCGCTGCACCAGCTTGGCGCTCTCGGTTTCTTCTACTACTGGGTCGTCGCGGTCAGCGGAATCTACGTCTACGTCCTGTTCGACACCGGGACGACCGAAGCCTACGAGTCGGTCGAGTTCATGACCGTCGAGCAGTGGTATCTCGGCGGCGTCATGCGCAGCCTGCATCGCTATGCCTCCGACGGCATGGTCCTGATGATGGTGGTCCATGTCCTTCGCGAGTTCTCCCTGGGCCGCTACCGCGGGCCGCGCTGGTTCACCTGGTTCACGGGCGTGCCCGTGCTCTGGCTGGTCATGATCGCCGGGATCTCGGGCTATTGGCTGGTCTGGGATCAACTGGCGCAGTACATCGCCCTGGAAACCGCGGACTGGCTCGATTGGCTCGGCATCTTCGGCGAGCCGATCGCCCGCAACTTCAACACGGCGAGCGCCCTGGACGACCGCTTCTTCACGCTGCTGATCTTCATCCACATCGTCGTGCCCCTGCTCCTGCTCCTGGTGCTCTGGATTCACCTGCAGCGGGTCAGTCGGCCGCAGATCAATCCCAAGCGCGGCCTGGCCGTGGGCACCCTGGCGATGCTGTTGGCGCTCTCCTTCTGGAAGCCGGCCGTCAGTCAGGGCCCGGCGGACCTCGCCGCGGTACCCGGCGAGCTGGGTCTCGACTGGTTCTACCTGGGCTTCTATCCCTTGATGGAAAGGCTGTCCGATGCCGCCGTCTGGGGCTTCGCCGTGGCCCTGACCCTCTTGCTCGCCGCCCTGCCCTGGCTGCCGCCGATGCGCAAAGCTGAAGCCACGGCCAACACCGCGGTGGTCGATCTCGGCAACTGCAACGGCTGCCAGCGCTGCGCGGACGACTGCCCCTACAACGCCATCGCGATGGTGCCGCGCTCTGACGGCATGGCCTTCGACCTCGAGGCCCGGGTCGACAGCGACCTCTGCACGAGCTGCGGGATCTGCATGGGCGCCTGTCCGACCGCCACGCCCTTCCGGCGTCGAAGCGAGCTGATCCCGGGCATCGAGCTGCCGCAGGCCTCGGCGCGCGCCCTTCGAGAGGACCTGGAAGCCGCCACGTCGGGCCTCGACGGCGAGTCGGGGGTCGTCGTCTTCGGCTGCGCCCATGGCCCCAAGCTCGAACGCCTCGACCTGCCCAACGTGGCCAGCGTGGCCCTGCCCTGCATCGCCGCCTTGCCGCCCTCCTACATCGACTACGCCTTGAGCCGCGGCTTCGCCGCCGGCGTGTTCTTGGCCGGCTGCCACGAGGGCGACTGCTATCACCGCTTCGGCGTCGCCTGGATGGAGGAACGGCTGGCGGGCGAAAGGGATCCCGCCCTGCGTCGCCGCGTGCCGCGCGAGAGAATCGGCCAGGCTTGGCTCGCCGAGGACGGGCTGAGCGACCTCGCAAGTGCTATCGAGGATTTCCAGGCCGGCCTGGCGCCCCAGGCGGCAAGCGCCGGGGCGGAGCCGGTTCGCAAGCGGCTCGAGGAGGAGGAGGTCGGCAGCCATGCCTAGGCCCTTGCAGTTCCTCGGCCAGGGGGTGGTCTATCTGGTGATCGCGCTGCTCTTCGGCCTGTTCTCGGATTGGCCGCGCTTCACCTTCTTCCCGGCCGACCAGGCGCAGATCATGCTGAGCTTCGCCCACGGCGCCCAGCGCAAGGGAGAGTGCCGCAAGCTCACCGCCGAGGAGCTCGACGAGCTGGCGCCGAACATGCGCCGGCCGGAGATCTGCCCGCGGGAGCGTCTGCCCGTCCTGGTCGAGCTGACTCTCGACGACCAGCCGCTCTATCGCGAATCCCTGCCGCCGAGCGGCCTGTCGGGCGACGGGCCGTCGCAGGTCCATCGCCGCTTCGTCGTCGCGCCGGGCTCCCATCGGATCACGGTCCGGCTGCGGGATAGTGCGCGCAGCGAGGGCTTCGACTATGAAAGAAGCGAGACTATAGCGCTCCGCGAGCGCCAGAACTTCGTGATCGACTTCCGTTCCGATCGGGGCGGCTTCGTCTTCATGTGAGGACCGACCGATGTCGCTGCTGCAATGGAAGAAGGACTATGCCGTCGGGGTCGATGCCGTCGACCACGAGCACCGCGAGATGATCGAGCTGATCAACGGCCTCTACGACAATTTGATGAAGGCCGATGTCGAGGTGTCGGTCGCCGAGTTCCTCGGTGAGGTCTATGCTAAGATCGTCGCGCACTTCGCCCTGGAGGAGCGCATCATGCGCGAGCGAGGCTACGACCAGTTCGCCGAGCACAAGGCCGACCACGAGCGCTTGCTCGACGACATCCGTGAGATCATGGACGACTACGAGATCCGCGGCGCCTTCGAGGAAGAAGCCCTGGCGGAGCGGCTAACCTCTTGGTTCGGCGACCATTTCAAGACCATGGACTCGCGGCTTCACAAGCATCTCGGTTAGCCGAGAGAGAGCAGGCGAGCGAGGGCAGCAGGAAACGAACCGCCCCCTCACCCAGCTCCGGCTAGGCTCGGCTGCGCCTCACCAAGCCTCCACAACCCTCTCCCCCGACGGGGGAGAGGGATGAGCAGGCTTAGCGAAGCCGAAGGCTGAGCTTAGCCGGAGCTGGGTGAGGGGGCGGTTCGTTACCCTTGGACGGCGCGCCGACGGTCCGGTAACCCCCTAAGGAACCACGGTCACCTTGCCGCGCATCTTTTCCTGATCGCCGTGGGGGCCGCAGATGTAGTTGAAGGCGCCGGCCTCATCGAGCGTCATGTCGACGAACTCCTCCGGGAAGAGCCGGTCAGACTCGGGCTTGCCGTCTTCCTTGAACCAGACGGAGTGGCTGGTGCGCTTGTCGACGTTGATCCAGCGCAGGGTCGTGCCGGCCTTTACCTCCAGGTCCGGCGGGCAGAAGGTGTACTTGTACATCAGAACGACGACGACGCCCGCCTCGGGCGGCTGATCCCCGAAGAGCGCCTGATAGCGCTCTTCCGCTTGGGCGCAGATCTTCTCGGTCTCGGCATCCGACGAGGCCTGGGAAACCGACACCCAAGCAAGCAAGAGCGCGGCAAGCCCAAGCCCCCCGACGGCGACGGCTCTAGCCACGGCCTTCGTCATCGTCATTGTCCGATCGCGTTGATCTCGGCGTCGGGATCGTCGAAGCCGAGGCGGTACTCGAGGGAGACGTGGTGGAAGCGCGCCGTGGTGAAATCGTCGTGGATGGCGACGCCGAGGGTGTAGGTCTTGCCGGCTTCGAGGGCCAGGTCGCCCGCTTCCGTCGCCGCGAGAGGCAGAGCCAGCGTGACGCTCCACTGGCCGTCCGCCACCGCCCCGCTGCCGGACAAGGGCTGGCCGCCATCGACGACACGCCGTTCGAAGACGTAGCCGTTCTCAAGGGCACCGGGACCGCTCTTGTAGCGGACCAGGTCGATGAACTGGGTCTCCGCCATCAGGCTGTCGATCTGGTCGGCCGGCAGGAGCTTGTCCCAGCCGCCGCGCGGCTTGCCGTCGCTGCCCCGGACCTCGATCTCGCTGCGCGACTCCTGCAGGTACTTGGTCACGCCGTCGTCGGCCTCCAGGCGCTGCATGAGATCGCCGGCGGCGGCGATCGCCGCCGAGTCCGGGTGGTCCGGCATGTAGCGCGAATCGTGGTGGCAGGTCGCCCAGCAGCCCGCCAGGGTGGCGAGCTCGTTAGCCTCGGGGATCAGCATGACCGCCAGCTTCACCTCGTTCTCCGGGTCCATCTTGCCGCCCTCGACGAAGGGTGCCGGCGTATGCTCGGCCTGGGCCCAGGTGAAGTTGAGGTAGAGCGTCTCCGCGTCATGCGCGGCCTTGGCAGTGACGTCGATGGCGCCGCGCTTGCCGGGAATCACCTGGGGCTCGAGCTTCTCGCCCGTGACGATTCGCTGGCCCATGTCGGCCTCCTCGCCCTGGTGGCACTCGGCGCAGCGGTCGCCGACCTTCTTGATCGCTCGGGCGCCGCTATGGTCGCTGCCCTTGAGCACCCACTCCATGGACGACTGGCCCGGATAGAGCAGCGTGATCGTGCGGCCTTCGATGGCGGACCAGTCGATGCCGTCGCTGGCCGCGATCTGCGTTGCCGCGGGCGCCGTCTCGGGCGCCGGGGCCGGCTCGCTGGTCGCGGTTTCCTGTTCGGCCGGCGCCGGCTCGGCGACGGCTTCGGCATCGCTCGTGACCGCCGCCGCCTCGACGGCCGCGACCTCGAGCGGCAGGCTGCGGCTGTCCGCGAGACCGTCGTAGGGATCGTCCTCCTCGTCGAGCAGGACATGCACCGGGCGGTGGGCGATGCCCTTGTGGCAGTCGATGCAGGTCTGGCCCTCGCTCTGCGCCAGCTCGTGCTGCTTCCAGGCCCGGCGCTTCTGGCTCGTCTCCAGCATGCCTTCCCAGGAGTGGCAGTTGCGGCACTCCCGGGAGTCGGTCTCCTTCATGTCCTGCCAGACATGCTTGGCCAGCGTCAGCCTCTTGGCCTCGAACTTCTCCTTGGTGTCGATCGTGCCGAGAGCCCAATGATAGAGCTCGTTGGTGGCCTTGACCTTGCGCACGAACTTCCAGACCCAGGGGTCCGGAACGTGGCAGTCGGAGCAGGAGGCGCGCACGCCGGTCCGATTCTCGTAGTGGATGGTCTGCTTGTACTCTTGATAGACGTTGTCGAACATCTCGTGACAGGAGATGCAGAACCCCGTCGTGTTGGTCGCCTCCATCGCGGTGTTGAAGCCGCCCCAGGCGACGATGCCCCCGATGAAGATGACGGCGGCACCGACCAGGCTGGCGCCAAGGATCTTCATGTTTCTGAGCTTTGCCATCGAGACTCTGTCCAGATCTCAAGCGGTCGCCGACTCGACGTCACGCCGCCGCTCGAAACAAGGCCGGGGTGAATCGGCCTTTCGCCGATCACCCCGGTCTCAAGTAGGCGGCAAACCAAGCCCCAACCTTAGGTGACGTGCTTGATCCGGTTGTAGACGTTGAATTTGCCGGTGGGAGTCTCCAGACCCTTGATCCGGGCCTTCTCTTCGAGCGTCTTCGAGTCGTAGATCACGATCTCGCCCTTTTCCCAGTCCTTCTTGCCGCCGCGGGCCCAGACCGAGATCCAGACCTCGGTACCGTCAGCGTTGAATTCCTGGTGGACGGCGACCGCGTTCGGCGTGTCGGTCACCTGGATCGTCTTGACCACCTTGCGGGTCTTCTTGTCGATGACCTTGATGGCCTGCTGCACCTCCGGCTCGGGGTGCTTCGTCTGGTCGACGAAGACATAGGGCGAGTTCGGGTGGGTGCGGATGAAGAGGCCGGGCCCGTCGGTCTCGACCGAGTAGCAGATCTTCCAGGCCTGATCGGGATGGCCCTCGGGATCGTTGCCCCAGACGGTCACCTTGCCTTCGCCCAGATGGGGCGTGCCGGCCACCGGCCCGCACTGCTCGTCGTTCCAGTTGGCACCGGGGCCCGGATGCGGCTTCTTGCCGGTCTCGATCGACTTGACGAACTTGCGCTCCACCGTGTCCAGGATCTCGATGCGGTTGCTGGCGTTGGCCGCGATCTGGAAGTAGCGCAGCGAGGGGTCGAAGAAGCCGTCATGCAGGAACTTGTGGCTGTTGACCTGCTCGATCCGCAGGTTGTCCAGATCGCTGTAGTCGACCTGCCAAAGCTGTCCCAGCTCCTTGACCGCGACGACCCAGGTCGGCGCGTTCGGCGTGTTGTAGATGGCCGCGACGCGGGACTCGTTGACGTACTCGCCGTCGACGTTGATGCCGCGGGTCGAGACGACCTTGAGCGGCTCCATGGTCACCGCATCGAGGATGACGAAGTGCGGAGGCCAGTAGCCGCCGCCGATGACGTACTTGTCCTTCCATTCGCCGTAGTGGGAGACCGCCACGTCGCGCGCGTCCGAGGCGACCTGGGCCTCCGCCACGACGGCCGGCGGGTTCATCCAGAGATCGATCTTGGTCATGCGGCCGTCGCGGCCCTGGGTGTACCAGAAGCGGCCGTCCGAGGACTCCTTCATGACGTGCACGGCGTAGCCGGTATCGACCTTGGCCACGACTTCCTTGGTGTCGCCGTCGATGATGCCGACCTTGCCGGCATCCCGGAGGATGACCAGGAAGAAGTTCTCCCAGTTCCGGTCGTGCATCGGCTTGCTGGGATAGTCCTCCGGCGGGATGAAGACCTTATGCCGCTCCTTCATCTCGGCCAGGCTCAGCTCGGGCGGCGCCGGGGGCTCCATCTGGATGTAGGTGGACAGCAGCGAGATCTCCTCCTTGGAGAAGATATCGTCGAAGTTGTTCATGCCGCCTTCGGTGCCGATGGTGATGATCTTCTCGAGCCGCTTCTGGCCGAGCTTCCGCGTCTCCTTGGGCAGCAGGCCCTTGCCGGTCGCGCCTTTGCGAAGGACACCGTGACAACCCGCACAGCGCTCGAAGTAGAGCTGCTTGGCCCGTTCGAAGTCCTCCTCCGACAGAGTTGGCTCCTCGGCGTAACTCGAAGGCGTGGCGATCATTGAAGCGGCGGCCAATGCAATCGCCGCAGCGCCGAGCGCTAGCATTCTCATCGTGCGTCCTCCTCAGAAAACCGGACTGAAGCCCCCCGTGGGTTCGGGGCAGGCCCAGACCCAGGTCCATTTTCCGTGTGCATTCTTCGAGCAACGCGCAGGCTTCGCCTTGACGACGGTCAAGCGCTTGACACTGCGATCGCGCAAAAAAGAGTGACGCCCGAGCTTGGCTCTCTGCTCTCCGACTTGACTGTGGTCAAGGATGCGCGAAGCCGATCCTCGCTAGCCTCGATCACGTTCCACAGTTGGCCCGGTCAGGAGGTCGCCCCTTCAATGACGAAGCCGGTCGTGTCCAAAGTCTATCTCGTGGGCGCCGGACCAGGCGACCCGGAGCTTCTGACCCTCAAGGCCTTGCGCTTGCTTCGCGAAGCCGACGTGGTGGTCTACGACCGCCTGGTCTCGACCAGCATTCTCGAGCTGATACCCGCGGGGACGGGCCGCATCTTCGTCGGCAAGGAATGCGGCTGCCACCCGGTGCCGCAAAGCGACATCAACGACCTGCTGGTCCAGCTTGCCCGCGTGCACCAGACCGTCGTGCGACTCAAGGGCGGCGACCCGACGATCTTCGGTCGCGGCTGCGAGGAGGGCGAGCATCTCATCAACCAGGGCATCGGCTTCGAGATCGTGCCGGGCATCACGGCCGCCTCGGGCTGTGCCGCCGTTGCCGGCATCCCCCTGACGCATCGCGCCGCCGCCAGCGGCGTGCGTTTCGTCACCGGCCATCGACTCGAGGACCGCCCTCTCGACCTCAACTGGCGAAGCCTCGCGGACCCGGACACGACGCTGGTCGTCTACATGGGCCTGGCGCAGCTACCGGAGATCGCCCGGCGGCTGATCGCCGAGGGCCTGCCGAGCTCGACCCCGGCCATGGCGATCTCGAAGGGCACCACCGAGGGTCAGGAGCTCTGCCGGGCGACCCTCGCCGACCTGC
This sequence comes from Kiloniellales bacterium, assembly GCA_028280455.1. Classification (GTDB taxonomy): domain Bacteria; phylum Pseudomonadota; class Alphaproteobacteria; order Kiloniellales; family JAKSDN01; genus JANQLT01. The sequence continues at coordinate 45,485 of JANQLT010000186.1, read as the reverse complement.
CGCAGCGTGTCCTCGCCGCGCGCCTGCCCTCGCCGACCCTGATCATCATCGGTCGCGTGGTGGCGATCTCCGACCGCCTACGCAAGACCGCCGAGGCCAACGACTTCTGGCCGGCGATGCTCGAGGCGGAAGCCGGCTATGCCTAAGTGCCTGATAGCACTTCTGTTTGCCGCGTCGGCGAGCGGTGCCCTGGCGGCCGAGTCGGCGCCCGGGCCCGACCGGCAGGCGGAGCTGCTGCATCGCCTCAAGCACGACTGCGGCTCCTGCCACGGCATGACCTTCAAGGGCGGGCTCGGACCGGCCCTGCTCCCGGCGCAACTGGCCGAGCGCCCGGACGACGAGCTGGTCGAAGTCATCCTGGACGGCCGGCCCGGCACGCCGATGCCGCCCTGGCGCTTCGAGATCCGGCCCGGCGAGGCCGCCTGGCTGGTCCGGCAACTCAAGAAGGGGCTTGGCGATGATCGTTGAGACGCTCGCGCGCGCCGGCCTCGGGGTCGTGCTGGCAATCGGACTCGGGGCTTGCAACACGACGATCCGGGGCACCGGCGACATGGGTCTGATCGTCGAGCGTGCCTCGAGCAGCATCCAGGTCGTCGAGACGAGCAACCTGACGCCGCTCTATCAGGTCGCCGGCCTGGGCGATCTCTCGCACGCCTCGGCCGTGTTCTCGCGCGATGGCCGCTACGCCTATCTCTTCGGCCGCGACGGCGGCCTGAGCAAGATCGATCTGCTGCAAGGCCGCGTGACCAAGCGGGTCGTGCAGGCCGGCAACTCCATCGGCGGGGCGATCTCGCAGGACGGCTCGATGGTCGCGGTCTCCAACTACGACCCCGGCGGCGTGCGCATCTTCGATGCCGAGAGCCTGACGCTCCTGGCGGACATCGAGGCGCGCGACGCGCCCGACGATCCGCGCTCCAAGGTGGTCGGCCTGGTCGACGCGCCCGGCCAGCGCTTCGTCTTCAGCCTCTACGACTCCGGCGAGATCTGGGTCGCCGACATGAGCGACCCGCGCGACCCGCAGGTCACGCGCTTCGAGGACGTCGGGGTCCAGCCCTACGACGGCCTGATCACGCCCGACGGGCGCTACTACATCGCCGGGCTGTTCGGCGAGGACGGCATCGTGCTGCTCGACCTCTGGGACCTGGAGGCGGGACCGCGCCGCATCCTCGACGGCTATGGCCGGGGCGAGGAGCCCCTGCCGGTCTACAAGATGCCGCACCTGGAAGGCTGGGCCAGCGCCGGCGACGTCCTGTTCCTGCCCGCGGTCGGCCGCCACGAGGTCTTGATCGTCGACCGGCGGAGCTGGCGCGAGGTCGGCCGCATCGCCCTGCAGGGCCAACCGATCTTCGCCGTGGCCCGGCCGGACGGCCGCCAGGTCTGGGTCAACTTCGCGCACCCCAACAACGACGCCGTCCAGGTAATCGACGTCGTCAGCCGCCGGGTCATCAAGACCCTGAAGCCGGGCAAGGCCGTCCTGCACATGGAGTTCACGCCGCGCGGCGAGCAGGTCTGGATCTCCGCGCGCGACGACGACCGGGTCAAGGTCTACGATACGCAGAGCTTCGCCGAGCGGGCCGCCCTGCCCGCCGAGAAGCCGAGCGGCATCTTCCTGACCGCACGCGCCAATCGGATCGGCCTATGAGCCGGACCGGCGCCAGCCTGAGCGAGGATCGCAGGCCCGAGGGGGAGTCCGGCGACGAGCCAGCGACCGACCTCGCGTTCGATGAGGCGGACCGCCGTCTGCTCAACGATTTCCAGCGCGATTTCCCGCTGGTGCCGCGGCCCTACGCCGAGATCGGCCGCGAGATCGGTGTCGGCGAGCAGAGTGTTCTCGGCCGCTTCTCGCGCCTCAAGGGGCTGCGCGCCCTGTCGCGCATCGGGGCGATCGTGGCGCCCCAGCGCACCGGCTGGAGCACCCTCGCCGCGATGGCCGTGCCCTTCCCGCGCCTGCAGGCCGTCGCCGACCTGGTCAGCAGCAACGACGCGGTCAACCACAACTACGAGCGTGAGCACCGCTTCAATCTCTGGTTCGTCGTGACCGGTCCGGACCAGGCGGCGGTGCAGCAGACCCTGGCCGAGATCGAGACCGAGACGGGTCTCACGGTGCTCGACCTGCCGCTGCTCGAGTCCTATCGCCTGGACCTGGGGTTCCCGCTGCAATGGACGTGAGCCTGGAGGACCGCCAGCTCCTGGGCGCTCTCGAGGACGGCTTGGCCTTCGAAGCCAGGCCCTACGCGGGTCTGGCCGCGCGGCTCGGGCTCTCCGAGATGGATGTCATCGGCCGGCTCAAGCGCTTGATCGCCGACGGCGTCGTCCGGCGTTTCGGCGTCATCGTGCGCCACCATGAGCTCGGCTACCGCGCCAACGCCATGGTGGTTTGGGACCTGCCCGAGGACTCGGTCCCGGCGGTGGGCCGGACGCTCGCCACCCTGCCCTACATCACGCTCTGCTACCGGCGCCCGCGGCGCCCGCCGGATTGGCCCTACAACCTCTTCTGCATGATCCACGGCCGCGACAGGGCCGCCGTGGAAGCGCTGGTCGAGGACGCCACCCGCCAGGCCGGGCTGACCGGCCGGCCGCGCGAGATCCTCTTCAGCAAGCGCCGCTTCAAGCAGCGCGGCGCCCGCTACGGCGCGCCGCAACCGGCATCGCTCGGGCCGGCATCGGTGGGATCCTGACATGGAGACTCGGACGCCGCCGCGCCTGGACGCCATCGACCGACAGATCATCAACGATCTGCACGGAGGCTTCCCGCTCAGCGAGCGGCCCTTCGCGGCGCTCGCCCCCGGCTTCGGCTTGACCGAGGAGGCCCTGATCGCCCGGCTGGAGCGTCTGCTCCAGGACCGGGTGCTGAGCCGCTTCGGCCCACTGTTCCATGCCGAGCGCCTCGGCGGCGGGCTCACCTTGGCGGCCATGCAGGTGCCGGCGGCGCGCTTCGAGGCCGTGGCGGAAATCGTCAACGGCTTCCCCGAGGTGGCGCACAACTACGCCCGCGACCATGCCCTCAACATGTGGTTCGTCGTGGCGACGGAGAAGCCGGAGCGGGTCGCCGAGGTCCTGCAGGAGATCGAGCAGGCGACCGACCTCGAGGTCCTGAACCTGCCGAAGGAAGAGGAGTACTTCCTCGAGCTGAGGCTGCAGGCATGACGGCGGCACCGCAGAGGCAGGAGCGGGCCTCGACCGAGCCGGTCGAGCCGATCGACCCGATCGACCGTCGCCTGATCGCGGCGACCCAGTCGGGCCTGCCCTTGGTGCCGCGGCCCTACCGGGCCCTGGCCGATGGCCTGGGCCTGAGCGAGCGCGAGGTCGCCGCGCGCCTCGGCGCCTTGCTCGAGGCCGGGATCATCCGGCGCATCGGCGCCGTGCCGAACCACTACGCGCTGGGCTACAGCGCCAACGGCATGTCCGTCTGGGACATCGACGACGAGGCCGTCAGCGCGCTCGGCCGGCGCATCGGCGCGCTCGACTTCGTCACCCATTGCTACCGGCGGCCGCGGCGGCCGCCGGTCTGGCCCTACAACCTCTTCGCCATGGTCCACGCCCGCAGCCGCGACGAGGTGGCCGACCACGTCGCCCGGATCGCGGCGCTTGCCGGCACGGCGGCGCGTGCGCACGACGTGCTCTACAGCACCCGCATCCTCAAGAAGACGGGCCTACGCCTGACCGGATAGGAGCGCGCCCATGTTTCGTCTGAGCCAATTCATGAAAGAGCTGGTGGCGCCGACCCCGGCGCGCCGCCGAGTCCCGCCCGGGCCCGTCGTGATCTGGAACCTGATCCGGCGCTGCAACCTCAACTGCAAGCACTGCTACTCGCTCTCCGCCGACGTCGACTTCCCCGGCGAGCTTTCCACCGAAGAGGTCTTCGCCGTGATGGACGACCTCAAGGCCTTCGGCGTACCGGTCCTGATCCTCTCCGGCGGCGAGCCCCTGCTGCGCCCCGACATCTTCGAGATCTCGGCACGCGCCAAGGCGAAGGGCTTCTACGTCGGCCTCTCGACTAACGGCGCCCTGATCGACGATGAGATGAGCCGGCGCATCGCCGAGGTCGGCTACAACTACGTCGGCATCAGCCTCGACGGCATCGGCGAGGTTCACGACGCCTTCAGGCGCCAGGCCGGCGCCTTCGATGCCAGCTTGCAGGGCGTGCGGCTGTGCCACGAGCAGGGCATCAAGGTCGGCCTGCGCTACACCATGACCGAGCAGAACCAGGAATCCCTGCCGGCGCTGCTCGACCTCATGGAGCGCGAGGCGGTCGACAAGTTCTATCTCTCGCACCTGGTCTACGCCGGCCGCGGCAACCGCTACCGCGGCGACGACGCTTATCACCGGACCAGCCGCTGGGCCATGGACCTGCTCTTCGAGCGCTGCTGGCGCTATGTCACGCAAGGCCAGGAGAAGGAGTTCGTCACCGGCAACAACGACGCCGACGGCGTCTACTTCCTGCAGTGGGTGCGCGAGAGCTTCCCGGACCGGGCCGAGCACATCCGCGCCAAGCTGGTCGCCTGGGGCGGCAACGCCTCCGGCGTGAACGTCGCCAACATCGACAACCTCGGCAACGTCCATCCGGACACCTTCTGGTGGCACTACAACCTCGGCAACGTCCGCGAGCGGCCCTTCTCGGAGATCTGGCCGGACACCAGCGACCCGATCATGGCCGGCCTCAAGGCCCGGCCGCGCCGGGTGAAGGGGCGCTGCGGGGCCTGCGGCCACTTCGACATCTGCGGCGGCAACACGCGGGTGCGCGCGCTGCAGCTCACCGGCGATCCCTGGGAAGAGGACCCGGCCTGCTATCTGAGCGACCGGGAGATCGGCGTTGCGCCGGCCGAGCGCGTCGAGCTGACGCCCTATCGGGGGAAGGGCCATGTGGCCGCGGCTCGCTAGGCTCGCCACCCTCGTCCTGCCCCTCGGCTTCGGCGCGGCGGCCGAGGCCCGGGCCGACGACGCGGCGCAGGCGCTGTTCCTCGAGCACTGCGCCCTGTGCCACGGCGCCGCGCGCCTCGGCGGCGTCGGCCCCGCGCTCCTGCCGGAGAATCTCCGCCGCTTGAGAAAGGAGAAGGCCGGCAAGGTCATCGCCAAGGGCAGGCCGGCGACCCAGATGCCGGCCTTCGGCGAGGCCCTGAGCGCCGAGCAGATCGACCTGCTGGTGGGCCTGATCTACAGCCCGCTGCCCGAGATCCCCGCCTGGGGCCTGGCGGAGATCGCCGCGACCCATCAAGTCGTCACCGCGCCCGACAGCCTGCCGGCCGAGCCGCAGCACGGCGTCGACCCGCTCGGTCTCTTCGTCGTGGTCGAGAGCGGCGACCACCACGTGACCATTCTCGACGGGGAGGGCCTGACGCCGATTGCCCGCTTCAAGAGCCGCTTCGCCCTGCACGGCGGGCCGAAGTTCTCGCCCGACGGCCGCTTCGTCTACTTCGGCTCGCGAGACGGCTGGGTCACGAAATACGACCTGCACAGCCTCAGCGTGGTCGCGGAGATTCGCGCCGGCATCAACACCCGCAACATCGCGGTCTCCTCGGACGGTGCCTGGGTCGCGGTCGGCAACTACCTGCCGCACAGCATCGTGATCCTTCACGCCGAGGACCTGACACCGGAGCGCGTCATTCCGGTCGAGGACGGCGACGGCAACAGCTCTCGCGTCAGCGCCGTCTACAACGCGCCGCCACGACAGAGCTTCATCGTCGCGCTGAAGGACATCAAGGAGATCTGGGAGCTGTCCTACGACCCCGAGGCCGAGCCGATCTACGGCGGCTTCGTGCACAACTATCGCCGGGGCGAGGAGGAAGGCGTCGTCGTCGCCGAGCAGCCCTTCGGCGTGCGCCGCATCGCGCTCGAGGACTACCTCGACGATTTCTTCTTCGACCCCAGCTACGCCGAGGTGATCGGCGCCGCCCGCGACGCCAAGAACGGCCAGGTCGTCAATCTCGATGCCCGCCGCAAGGTCGCCGATCTGGATCTGGCCGGCCTGCCGCATCTCGGCTCCGGCATCACCTGGCAGCACCGGGGCCGCACCGTGATGGCGACGCCCCACCTCAAGGAGGCCGCGGTCAGCGTGATCGACATGGAGAGCTGGGAGACCGTCGCGAAGATCGAGACGCTCGGCCCCGGCTTCTTCATGCGCAGCCACGAGAACTCGCCCTACGCCTGGGTCGACGTCTTCTTCGGGCCGGACCGCGACGCCGTCCACGTCATCGACAAGGCGAGCCTGGAGATCGTCGAGACCCTGCGCCCGGCGCCCGGCAAGACCGCGGCCCATGTCGAGTTCACGCGCGACGGCCGATACGCGCTGCTGAGCATCTGGGACATGGACGGCGCCATCGTCGTCTACGACGCCAAGAGCCTCGAAGAGGTGAAACGCATTCCCTTGGTGAAGCCATCGGGTAAGTACAATGTCTTCAACAAGATCAGGCTTTCCGAAGGCACGAGCCACTGAGCTCGGCTGGCATGGGGCGTCGCTCCTGCTCTGCGCCCACGGGATCCGCGGCGGCGCCGGGATCGCGCAGGCGCATGCGGAGTCCATCGCGGCGCTGAGCGGCTTTGCCCAGGTCACGGCCTGCTGCCTCAACGGCGAGCCGGACCTCGAAACGGCGCTCGCGGGGATCGGCGGGGGCGACTGCTATGTCGTGCCCCTGCTCATGGCCGAGGGCTACACCAACGACCTCCTGTCCGAGCGGGTGCTCGCCGCACAGGCGGTCTCGCCGGCACGCTTCCGGCTTTGCCGGCCGGTCGGCAGCCACGACGCCCTGGCCGATCTCATCGTCGCTTCGGCCGAGAGCCGCTGCCGAAACCGCGGCTGGCCCCTGGCAGAGACCGGGCTCCTACTGATCGGCCACGGCACGACACGCAACGCTCGCTCGTCCGAGAGCCTGCGCCGCCACCTGGCGAGAATCGAGTCGCGGGGCGTCTTCGCCGAAGTCGGCTGCGGCTTCTTCGATCAAGAGCCGCGCGTCGCCCAGGCGCTCGACTCGATGACGGCACGGCGGTCCGTCGCGGTCGGGCACTTCGCCGACGCGGGGCCGCACGGCGCGGACGACGTGGCGAGGCTCCTGGCCGGGCTGGAAGACACCGTCGCCTATGCCGGCCCCGTCGGCCGCGAGCCCGGGCTGGTCGATCTGATCCTGGACCGCGTGCGGCAGGTCGACGCCACGACTCTCGCCGCCTGACCGCAAATCGGATGACGCCGGTCCGCCAATCCGGTAACGCTCCGTCGATTGCCGCTCGTCCGTTGGCACTCTGGCTATTGCCGCTTATGACTGTGGTCTTCGATGTCGAAACGACCTGCCCCCTCACCCAGCTCCGGCTACGCTCAGCCTCCGGCTTCGCTAAGCCTCCACGCCCTCTCCCCCGACGGGGGAGAGGGTTGCGCAGGCTTGGCGAGGCGCAGCCGAGCCTAGCCGGAGCTGGGTGAGGGGGCGGTTCGTTTCCCTTAGGCCGTGCGTCGGCGATGCCAACCGATCCGGTAGCGCCCTAGTGAATCGGGAAGGCGCTCTTGTCGCGCGACTCCCAGAGCTCGCGCGCCTGGCGCTCGGCGTCTTCCTGGGTCCTAGCGCGGCCCGTCAGCTTGAGCGCGATGGCCGCGGTGCCGACGATCGCCGCGACCGGGCTCGCAGCCGTCCAGTCGCCGCGCCAGAGATCGACGACATGGCGCGGCGCCAGGTCTTCCTCGCGCCAGGCGTAGGCCTCGCCGGCCGTCAGCGCCGGCCAGTACTCTTCGTGGGGCTGGCCGTCGGTCAGCATGGCGGCGCGGCAGGGCTTCGCCGGGTTGCGCTGCACCTCCCCGCCGCCGCCCTTGAAGACCGCCACCGCGGGCTGACCGAGCAAGCGGGCCGTCTCCTGATGGGTCTCCAGGTATGTCGGATGGAAGACGCCCTGGAGCTGGAAGGGGGCCGCGCAAGGGTTGAGCTCGCGCGCGAAGGTGTTGGCCGGCGAGCGCAGGCCGAGCAGGGGCCGGAGCGCGAAGAGCCGGTCTAGGGACGGGCAGACTGCCGTCAGCGGCAGGTAGGCGAGCCCGCGCCGGTCCAAGGCGGCGACGACTTCCTGCGGAGTCTCGGAAGCGCCGAGCCCGAAGGCCTCGAGGGTTGCCGGAGTCGTGGCCGGTCCCTCGCCGGGGATGCCGTGGATCGCGATCCGCAGGCCGCTCTGGGCCAGGAGCAGAGCGGCCAGCAGGAAGTAGGGACGCTGCCGGTGGCGGTCGGCATAGGACGGCCAATCGAGGTCGACGCCCAGGAAGGGGATCGGGCCCTGGCGCTGCCGGGCCGCCTGGACGAAGCCGGCGAGCTCCTCGGGCGTTTCCTTGCGATAGCGCAGCACCAGCAGAAGGGCGCCGAGCTGAACCGGCTCGACCTCGCCGTCGAGGATCATGCCCATGGCCGCGGCGGCCTCGTCCATCGTCAGGCTGCGCGAGAGCGTCGCGCCGCGGCCGACGATGCGGAGGAAATGGCTGAAGGGATGGGCCGCCGTGCCGGCCTGGGCCGACCGCCGGTCGCTGGCCGGCGTCACTTCACGGTCCGCCCTGTCGGCGATCGACGATGTTGCCTGCATGCTGGCCGTCCAAGACTGTTCTATCGGCTCAGATCCCAGCGAGTCTGCGCCGAGTCCGCCTTGACCGGGGTCAAGTTGCGGCCCGCCGGGTCGGCGTAGCATCGTCGGACAGGCAGAACGGGAGACGATGAGGGTGCGCTCCGTGTGGAAGCCTGACACCCGATCCGGCGATGTCCTTCAGCCGCCCACCCGCGCTCCGGCGAGCCGGCGGTGCGGCGCTTGTCCCTCGGGTCGCTTCGGCTTCTGTGCCAGCCTGAGCACGCCCTGCCGACACAGCCTATCGACCGTCGCGAGGCGCGACGCCGTGCCCGGCGGCGACGTCATCGGCAGGCAGGGCGAGCCGGCCCATGCGCTGATCGTGGTCACCAAGGGCGCGGTGGCCCTGACCCACCGGTCGCCCAGCGGTCACTCGAGCGTGGTCGGCTTCCGCTATCCCGGCGAGCTCGTCATGCCGCAACGACAGCTCTTCCAGTGGCCCGTGACCACCACCGCGCTTTGTGCCTCCTCGACCTGCCAGATCCGCTTCGAGGAGCTGTCCGAGCTGTCCGAACACGGCCGGGAGTTCACGGACCTCTTGTTCGACGTCGCGGCGATGCAGATGGCGGAGAGCTACCAGCACGCGGCGCTCCTCACCCACAAGGAGGTCGACCAGAGACTGGCCTGGTTCCTGCTCGACTTCGCCGCGCGGAACCATGGCCGCCAGACGCCTCGGCAGGGGCTGGAGCTGCCGATGACCCGCAGCGTTATCGCCGACTACATCGGCATCCGCACCGAGACCGTCTGCCGCGCCCTGGCACGCCTCAAGGCAAGCAGACTGATCGCCCTGGTCAACCGACGCAGGCTCCACATCCTCGACCGAAGGGCCCTCACCGATCTCGCAAAGGCCGGCAGGCCGGGAGCCGCCCGCACAGCATAGGGGGAGTTGGACCGATGACAATCCGACGCGGCGCGCAGCGCCTGGGGCTTCCCCGTCTCGATCGCCGCCAGTTTCTCGCTGCCGGCGCCAGCGTGAGCCTCATGGGCCTCTGCGCTTTTCCCAGGGCGGCGGCGGCAGCGACCGCGATCACGGCGGGGCCGGCCAGCATCACGCTCGACCCGGAGCGGGGCGCGACCCCGGTTCTCGCCTATGGCGGACAGGTCCCGGGCCCCCTGCTGCGCGTGCGCCAAGGCGAGCGCCTGCAGTTCGAGCTGCACAACGATCTCGACGAAGCCACCACGGTCCACTGTCACGGGATGCGGATGCCCAACCCGATGGACGGCGTGCCCTTCCTGACTCAAGAGCCGATCGAGCCGGGAACCTCCTTTCTCTATGACTTCGACGCCGTCGATGCCGGGACCTTCTGGTATCACCCGCACCTGCGGACGACGGAGCAGCTCGACCGCGGCCTCTACGGCGTCATCGTGGTCGATGAGCCGGAGCCGCCTCGGGTCGACCGCGAGCTGCTCCTCGTGCTGGACGACTGGCGCCTGAAGGACGACGGCACGATCCACGAGGACTTCGGCCATCGCCACGACCTCAGCCACGAGGGCCGCATGGGAAACTTCGTGACCGTCAACAGCGCGGCGCCCGGCGATGTCGCGGTCCGCGCCGGAGAGCGGCTCCGTCTCAGGCTGCTCAACGTCGCCAACGCCCGCGTGTTCGCCGTCAACTTCGGCGGCCTGAGCCCGCAGGTCATCGCCTACGACGGCCAGCCCGTGGCGCCCCACGGCTTGGCCGACGATCGCCTGCTCCTCGGCTCCGCCATGCGCGCCGATCTGATCCTGGATATGACCGGCCAGCCCGGCGACAGCCATGCGGTGCGCGACGACTACTACGGTGACGGGCCGCAAGGCCTCTTCACCTTCCGCTACAGCCAGGACGCGCCGCTCCGCGATGCCCCGCTGGAGGCGCCCATCGAGCTCGCCGCCAATCCCATCCCCGAACCGGACCTGCAAGAGGCCGAGACCCAAGAGGTCCTGATCGAAGGCGGCGCGCGCGGCTTCATGGAGGAGGCCAGCTTTCGCGGCGAGGTCTACCCGGCGCGCAAGCTCTGGCGCGAGCATCGCAAGGCCTGGGCCCTCAATGGCGTGGCCTTCGACAGCCCCTTGATGGAGCCGATGTTCACCTTGTCGCTGGGCCGGAGCTACCGCTGGGTGATCCGCAACGACACGGGCTGGGACCACCCCATGCACCTCCACGGCCACGCCTTCCGCCTGCTGTCCCGCAACGGCACCCCGGTGCCCCGCCGGCCCTGGCTCGACACGGTCCTGATGCACCTGGACGAGACCGTCGAGATCGCCTTCGTCGCCGACAACCCCGGCGGCTGGCTCTTCCACTGCCACATCCTGGAGCACCATGAAGCGGGCATGGGCGCGGTGATCAAGGTCGCCTGACGTAGCTCGGAACCGCAGTTGGTTGCAGGCTCATGTCCGGACCCGGAAACCAACATAGCCACGAGCGTGATTGGTCTCTGGGCCCTCGGGTCGAGCCCGAGGGCAAGGCCGCGACTAAGAAAGGCCACCCCAAGGGGCGGCCTTCCGAGTTTCGCGTTGGTTGCGGGGGCAGGATTTGGACTTGCGACCTTCAGGTTATGAGCCTTTGAATTTGGACTATCGTGGATTTCCCCGGCTCTCCAGATGCACAGAAGATGCACACGCACCCACCTAAGCATCTATAATACTTGATCTCTTCGTCCAATCCATCATGGACGCAACGGCAAGCCGGTACGCGCCAGCGTGCCGGTGGCTATCACTCAAACTCATGGGCGCAATCTATCAACCGCACCCATGACCCGCCAGAACCTTGATGCCAAAGGGGTCCAACATAGAAAACGGGCAAAGGAGTACGACCCGATCCAGCAACTCAATCGCGCCGGTGCCAATGCCTCTTATGGGATCGCCGGCTGGTCGGCCCATGGCGACAACCATGGAACCGGGCGATTGTCGAACCCTACTTTGGTACGACGTCGCACGGCCGTGCGGCGACCCTAGTCCTGGTATGCGTTCAGGGTGAAGAACAAGGTGTCGCCAATCTGGCAGAGTGCCGGGTGACGCTTGGTGAAGACCACGCCGCCGCGCTTGAAGGTGAGCTCCGTCGGCTCCTTCCAAGGCTGCTTCACGTTCCAGATGTAGTCGGCGAACTGACCGTCCTCGACCTCGTCTCCGACCTCCACCCGCGGCTCGAACATGCCCTCTTCGTAAGCGAAGACGTAGTTCTCCTCGGTCTGCATGTTCATCATACGAGTTTGGAACTTGGGGGCCTCGGTCGGGAAGCTGTCGGGCAGGATGCCGAGGAACTTCAGACAGCGCTTCAGGCTCTGATCGCCCATTTCGCGAATCCAGGGCGTGATCCGCCCGGCCCCGTGCTGACGTAGACGATGTCCTTGGGCAGAGCCTCGCCGGACAGGGTGGTCTCGTGGACCCGGTCGCCGACCAGCAGCGCGCGCGCGCCGTCGCCGCTGCGAATCGACATGATGGGCACCGGCAGCCAGTCATAGGCCGAGCGATGGGCCGAATAGGGGACGCGGACCTATCCCTTGGCCACGCTCCCTGTCCGCTCTGCCAGTGCCGCCCGCCGCCTGGCGGTCGCCTCGCCGTCTAGCTCGTCGCCGCTCGAACGCAGAACCACGCCGTAAAGATCGTGCGCCGCGGTCGGGCTCACGGTCCCGTCCAGAACGTCGCGCAAGACCCGCCCGGGATCGCGGGCGAGCGGGTCGCCGAAACCGCCGCCGCCCGGAGACGATATGGCGAGGCGCGCCGGGCCGGCACGGCGCACGCCATAGACCGGCGGCGTCCAAGCTTCCCCGCTCCGCTCTTCCACCCCCAGGCTAGCCTGTTGGCCGTCGAGGCCGCCGTTGACACCGAGGCCGGTCGGACGGCTCGCGCCCTCGGACCTGAAGGAGAATTCCACATCCGTCTCCAGCTCGATGATGGAGTCCACCCCGGTGCCGCCGCGAAACTCGCCCGCACCGCCGCCGTCGCAACGAAACTCCTGCTGTCGCACCTTCACCGGATAGAGTTGCTCATAGGTCTCGGAGTTGGGCAGGGAGAGCCCGCCAAGCGTCACGATGGGACCTATCTGATTGAAGCCATCCCGTCCGGCCACCGCGCCGGCCCCCGATAGGCCAATCCAGTGGTAGAGCACCCAGGTCAAGCCATTCTTGTGTAGGCCGGAACTGTTGGGAAAGGAGTTCTTGCCCCAGCCCGCGCAGGCACGGGCCGGTGCGGCCTGACCCAGCGCCCACCAGCAGGCGTGCATGATCTCGTGCGCCGGAAAGACGGTGCACATCGTGACCGGTGCCGGCGGCAAGGCGTTCACGATGGTGCCCTTCGGCGCAACGATCTCGACACAACGGAACGTGCCCTCGTTGCGCGGTATGTCGGGGTCGAAGAAGGACAGCAAGGCCGCGTAGACCGCCGAATAGGTGTTGGCGAGCGACGAGTTCTTGAAGCCGCGCATCTGCGGCGCGGTGCCGGTAAAATCGACCCTCAGCCGCTCGCCGCTGACGGCGACGGCAAGCCTGATGGGGATGTCCATGGGCTCGAAACAATCATTGTCGAAGCGCTCCTCGCCCCGGTAGACGCCGTCCGGAAGCGCGGCGACGGCGGCCCTCAGGCTTTTATCGGCATGGTTGAGCAGCCCCTCGAAGAAGGGCTCGACCGCTTCGGGGCGCAGGCTCTCGGCCAGCTCCCGCACCTGCTGCTCGCCGATGCGCGTGGAGCCGAGCATGGCGCGCAGGTCGCCGTCGAGCAGGTCGGGCGTGCGGGTGTTGATCAGCAGGAGCTCCCACAGGTCCTCGCGGATGTCCCCGGCCTCGACGAGACGGAGCGGCGGCAGGCGGACCCCCTCGTGGAAGATCTCGGTCGCCAGGGGATTGTAGGTGCCCGCGACCCCGCCGCCGATATCGGACTGATGCGCGCGATTGCAGGTGAAGGCGATGAGCCGCCCGCCGGAGAACACCGGACGCGCGATCACCCAGTCCGGCAGGTGGTTGCCGCCGGCGACGTAGGGATCGTTCAGCAGGAAGACGTCCCCTTCGGAAATCCCGGCCTCGGCGAAACGCTCGAGGATGGCGCGCACCGCGAAACCGCCGCCGCCGGTGTGGATCGGGATCCCATCCGCCTGGGAAACCAGCGTTCCCAGGCGGTCCGTGACGAAGCACGAGAAGTCGTGCGACTGGTTGAAGATCGGGCTACGCGCGGTTCGTACCATGACCCAGCCCATCTGGCACGAAATGTAGTCGAGCCGGTTCTGCACCAGCGCGAGGGTGATCGGGTCGAGCCGGGCTTGGGCGGGACACGCGGTGTCAGTCGACATGGATGAGGTAATCCCCGCTGGCAAGGACCTCGAGGCGGTCCGTGGCGCCGACCAGAACGGTTGTGGTCGCCGCCTCGACGATGACGGGCCCGGCGAGGCTATGGCCGGACAAGAGCTCACCCTCGTCGTGGACGGGAACCTCGCGCCAGCCATGGATCTCGTCGAGCCACACCGACCGCTCGCGCCTTGTCGCGGGCGCGGGGCGCGATTGTACCCTGGCCGACTGGCGCCCGCGCAGACGTTCGACCCGGCCGATGCCCGACAGCCTGAGCTTGGTGATCTCGATGGCGCCGTCCGGCTGGATGTGACCGAAGAGTCTTTCGTGCTCGCGCTCGAAGCGGAGGCGCACCTCGGCCGCATCGAACTCGAGCCCAAGCGGGACGGTCACGTCCCACTGCTGGCCCCGATAGCGCAGATCCGCCGTGCGCTCGAAGGCGGTGGCGCCGTCGATAAGCCCGCAATCGGACAGCGTCGCGGCCGCCTCCGCTGTCAGCTCCGCCCAGATCCCATCCAGAGTCGCGGAGTCCGCACGGTCGAGCTCGGTGAAATGAACCCGCACATAGTCTTGGCGCAGATCGCTGTTGAGCAGACCGAGCGCGCAAAAAGCGCCGGCGAGCTTCGGGACGAAGACGCGCGCAACCCCAAGCCTGCGCCCGACCGACGCACCGTGCAGTGGCCCCGCGCCGCCGCAGGCCACCAGCGTGAAGCGCCGCGGATCATGGCCTCGCTCGGAGCTCATCCGCTGCATGCCTTGGAGCAGCTTCTGCTCCAGCAGCCGGACCACCCCGGCCGCCGCGTCTCCGATCTCGAGGCCCAGAGGTGCGCCGACATGCTCTTCCATCGCGTGACGGGCGCGCGCGGCGTCGATCTCGATGCTGCCGCCGGCAAAGGCACCGGGCGACAGCCGTCCCAAGATCACCTGCGCATCCGTCGCGGTCGGTAGCCTGCCGCCCTTGCCATAGCAGGCGGGACCCGGGTCGGCGCCTGCGCCGGCAGGCCCGGCAAAGAGAAGCCCCCCTGCATCGACACCGGCGATGGTCCCGCCACCCGCGCCGATCGTATGCACATCGACCGAGGGCAGCGCGAGGTCGTAACCGCCGATCGAGAGCGCATCCGTCAACTCAACCTTGCCCCCGCCCATCATGGCAATATCGCAGCTCGTGCCACCGATCTCCATCGAGATCAGATCGCGCGACCCGGCCGCCTCGGCAAAGAACTCCAGCGCCCCCACGGCTGCCGCCGGACCCGAGAGCAAGAGGGTCGCGGGCCGCTCCGCAAGCTGCGCAAGCGTCGCGGTGCCGGCGTTGTTCTGCATCATCAGAACCTGTCGGCTCAGCCCTCCCGCGGCAAGCTGATCGGTAAGACGCGTGAGATAACCCACCGTGCGCGGCGCGATGTACGCGTTCACGACAGCGGTCGAGCTGCGCTCGTACTCGCCGATGGTCGGCGAGATTTCCCCGGAGAGCGAAACCCACGGCATGTCCCAGTCTCGCTGAAGCAGCTCACGCGCGCGGCGCTCGTGACGGGTGTTCAGGAAGCTGTTGAAGAAGGCCACGGCCACCGCCTCGACGCCGGCCTCGCGGAACAGGGCGACGGCCGCGGCCACGTCCGCTTCGCTCAGCGCCGTCTCCTCGGCGCCGTCGCGGTCGATCCGCCCATCGACGGGCCAGCGCAAGCGGCGCGGCACCAGAACATCGGGATAGGGCTCCCGGTGCCGCCAGGGGTCGGCACGCAGGCCGCGACGGATCTCGAGGCTGTCGCGAAAGCCCTTGGTGGTCAGGAGCCCGACGCGCGCGCCCTTGCGCTCGAGCACGGTGTTCGTGGCGATGGTCGAGCCATGAACGAAGATATCGCAAGCAGCGAGTAACTCTTCCGACGAGAGACTGCGCGCCTGCGCCGCAGCGGTGACCGCCGCCATGACGCCGGCGCCGGGATCTCCGGGGACCGAGGGCACTTTGGTCACGCTGAGCGCGCCGTCCGATTCCATCAGCACGAGGTCGGTGAAGGTTCCGCCCACGTCAACGCCGATACGCCAAGCCCGACCCACGCCCCGGTCCTGGTCCGGCAAGGAAGATGCGGTCATCGCGAAGCCCTTGTGACGATGCGGTCTTGTCTTCGGTGGGATTGAGGGCGGGGCTTAGGTCAGTAGCTTGCCCGCAGCGTCGAGGGCCGGTCTTGGGGTGCACGCCGGACCGCCTCGACCGCGGCCCGGAGACCCGCAAGGTACTCCTCGCGCACCGGCTCGTGTTGGAGAGCCATCATCGCGTGTATGCCGCGCGGCTTGTTGGTCAGCCCGCTGAGCCAGCCGTCCCGCGTCATGTGGTCGGCCACTGAAAAGATGTCGATCTCCTCGGCACCGAAGTTCAGGATGGTCAACTCCGGCCGCGTCCAGAGGCGCAAACCCTCGATCGACTCGACCCCCTCCGCATAGGCGTCCATCATCTCCATAAGACGGCGCGCGATCTCGACATAGCCGGTCCGTCCAAGATGATGCAGGATGGCCCAGGCCGCCGCCACGCTGCCCGCCGGCCGGGTTCCGACCAGGGTGTTAGTCGCCAAACGGCCATTGGGCCAGGTATCGAAGTCGAAGGCCTGACGCTCGGCATCTTCCGCATAGCGGTAAAAAAGCGTCGAGGCCGGCTTGGGACAGAATCCGAACTTGTGCAGATCCGCCGAGAGCGAACGCACACCGGCAATTTCGAGATCGAAAGCCGGCAGCGGACGACCGAGCATGCGGACGAAGGGCGCCACATAGCCGCCGACGCAGGCATCCACATGCAGCCAGAGGTCGCGTTCGAGCGCCAGGTCTCCGAGGCTCTCGATCGGATCCACCAGGCCGTGCGGGAAGCAGGGCGCGGAGCCGACGACCATCATGGTATCCTCGTCCACGGCGGCCGAGATCAGCGCCACGTCCGCACGCAGGTCCGGCCCCAGCGGAATCCGGCGGATCGGGATGTCCATCAGCTCGCCCGCCTTGTCAAAGGCCGGATGGACGCTTGAAGGGGCCACGATGTTGGGTCGCCGCGCCGTGCCCCTGCGCGTCCGGAACCAGTCCCGGCAGCCCTTGACCGCCAGCACGATGCTCTCGGTTCCGCCAGTGGTCATGATGCCCTGCGCGTCGGACGGCGCGTGGAAGAGGTCGAGCCCGATGGCGAGAACCTCATCCTCCATCCTCTTCACCCCGAAGAAGGCGCGCTTGCCACCCAGCGCGTTCTCGCTCATGAACTTCGTGAAGGCCTGCTTTCCGATGGCATTGACGTTCTCGGTGGCAAAGAAAGTGTAGAGCGGCGTGCGGCCGCGCCGCCAGTCGATGTCCGCGCTGGTCATCGCGGTCATCTCGGCCTCGAGTTCGGCCCAATCGACACCCTGTTCCGGGAGTTTCATCACAGTCCTGTTCTCGGCCCAATCTTGGGGCCTGTCATCGAGCGTCGGCATCATTGATCCAATAGCTTCAGGAGATACTCCGCACCCTGGTTAAGATCCTGCTCCATAGCCGCCCTGGCGCGCGGCGCGTCGCGAGCGCAAATGGCGTCGATGGCCTCCAGGTGGTTGTTGCGTCCCCGCCCGGCGCGCTGATAGTCGGGGTAAAGCAGGTTGAACACCGGACCCACCCTGAGCCATAGCCCCTCGATAAGACCGAAGAGATCCGGCATGCCGGCCGCCCGATAGATCGTAAAGTGAAACAGCCTGTTCAGCTCCAGCGACTGCTTGAGCGCGTCGCGATTGATCGCATCGGAGAGCCGTGTATTGATCGCGGCGAGCTTGTCGATCGTCGCCGGGCTCATCGCCGTCGCGGCAACCTCGGTGGCGTACCCCTCCAACATCAGTCGGATCGTGAGCAGTTCCGCATAAGACCGGCGATTGAGCATCGGAACGGAGAAGGTACGCCGCGGATCCACGTCCAGCGCGCGCTCCGCCGAAAGGCGCATCAGCGCCTCCCGCGCAGGCGTCAGGCTGATACCGAAGGTGGCGGCGATGCGGCGACCGCTGACCGCCTCACCGGGCGCGAGCAGGCCGTTCATCAGCGCGGTCTTGATGTTGGCATAGGCTTGCTCGGCCAGGGTCTCGGCGCGATCGACCACGCCGAGATCCGCCTCTTGCGTCCGGGCCGTCCGCGCCGAAGGCTCGCCGCCGGCTTCGTCTTCAGAGGCGCTGGCCCCGCGATGAGTCGCGTCGGCGGCGGCGATAGTCATATGCGGACGCGTTCCTTCTCTCTCAGCAACCGCTCTGGGCGGCTTCGATCCGGTCGAGCAACTCGACACCCAGATCCTGGGCTGCCTTCTTGAACACCGGCTCCACGCCCGCCCGGAACGCGGAGGTGTCCACATCGTCGATCTGCACGCCTTCTTGCTCCAGTGCCCTGCGCGCCTTCGAGGTCGCGTCCGCTTCCGCCGCGCGGTTCACTTCGGCGGAGGCTTGACCCGCCTCGAGCACCAGTGTCTGCAGATCCTCAGGCAGCCGCGAGAATGTCCCTTCGTTGAAGAGCAGCATCGAAAGTCCGGCCGCCGTATTGGTGATCGAGGCATACTTCACCACCTCGTACCACTTGAACTGATGCAGCGTGATCAGCGGATTGTCGGCACCGTCGATGACACCTTGCTGCAAGCCGCTGAACATCTCGGGAAAGGCCATGGGGATGGGATTCGCGCCCAGCGCGCGATAGGCAGCCTCGGCCAGTTGGTCGGCCGGCACGCGGAACAGCAAGCCCTTCATGTCCGCTGGGGTCCTCACGGGCCGCTTGGTGTTGAAAAGCTGGCGCATCCCGAAAGTGTACCAGCCGAGCACGCGCAGACCCGCCTCGTTGCGCAAGGCCTCCGCCATTCCCTGGCCAATGGGACCGTCCAGTACTTTGTATGAGCAGCTCAGGCTCTTGAAGAGATAAGGCAGGCCAAAAACCTCAAGCTCCTTGTAGAAGGGGGCCGTGTTGCTGGTCGAAATGACCGTCATGTCGAGCGTGCCGAGCTGAACGTTCTTGGCCGATTCCACCTCGCCGCCAAGCTGACTGGAGGGGAAGACGGTCACCCCGATCCGGCCGCCACTGCCCTCTTCGACCTGCTTCTTGAATGCCTCCAATCCCAGATTATAGGGGTGCCCCGGAGGCGTCACCACGGCGACACGCCATTGGTAATCCTGCGCAGCGGCCTGCGAGATGTGCAGCCCCCACGCCAAGGCAACACACGCCATCACCGCAGCTTTCAACCCGAATCTCATGTCTCCCTCCTTGTCCCTCTGTGCCGTTTTTGGAGCTTTCGCACTGATTCCGATATGTGATATATCACATATCGGCAAAATCATGAAAGAGGAATCGTCGTGCCCTCCTCCGAGCCCGGTCCCGCCCCGGCCCCGTCCCCAGCTCCGTCCCTTGTCGATCATCTCAATCAGCTGGAGGAACGCCTCGCCGTCCTCTTGCTGGTGGCCATGACGGGCCTGGTCGGCGCGCAGGTCGTCGCCCGATTCATCTTCTCGGCCGGCTTCAGCTGGATGGACGAGCTGGCCCGCGTCGCCTTCGTCTGGGTGGTGTTCCTCGGAGCCATTGTCGCCATGCGCCGCTGTCTGCACATCCGGGTACTCGCCGGCATCCGGGCCATGCCGGCGCGGTGGCGGCCCTGGATCGAGGCCGCGGGAGACCTGGCCACGCTCGCCTTCTGCTGCGCCATGACCTGGCACGGGCTGGAGTTGATGCTCTCCACGCTGCGCTTTTCCTTCGATCTGCCGGCAACGCGGCTGTCGATGTTCTGGGTCTATTTGATTATGCCGCTGAGCTTCGGGCTTCAGGTGCTGCGGCTGGGCTATGTGATCGTGTCACGCAGGCGAGACCCGATGAATGTTTGAGCTGCTTGCTGGGATCGATGTCAGCCTGCTGCTGTTCGGCGCATTCGCCTTGCTGCTGTTCATCGGTGTGCCCATAGCCTATGCCCTGGGCGCCGCGACCTTGATCGTGCTCTATACAAAGGGCATGCCCGGCGTCCTCATGCCGCAGACGGCATACAACGCGACCAACTCCTTTCCGCTCATGGCCGTGCCGTTTTTCGTTCTGGCGGGCTACCTCATGCAGTTCGGCGGCCTGTCGCGCCGGCTGATCGCATTTGCCGAGGTGCTGATCGGCAATGTCTCGGGCGGCCTGGCCTGCGTGACGATCCTCGCCTGCGTCTTCTTCGCGGCGATCAGCGGCTCGGGCCCCGCAACGGTCGCCGCGATCGGGGCCATCATGATCCCCGCGATGATCCAGCGCGGCTACTCGCCCGGGTTTGCCGGCGCGGTTGCCTCCACCGGCGGCACGATCGGCATCATGATACCGCCCTCCACACCGATGATCTTCTATGGCGTCGCCGGCAATGTGTCGATCACCGACATGTTCATGGCCGGCATCTTGCCGGGGCTCATGGTCAGCGGAGCCCTCATCGCCGTGAGCTGGTGGCTATCGCGCCAGAGCGGCTATGGCGGGACCGGCCAGACGCTCTCCGCAGCGCGCTTCATGAGCGCGCTGAAGGGCGCGACCTTGGCGCTGCTGGCTCCCGTCATCATTCTTGGCGGCATCTACGGCGGTGTTTTCACGCCGACCGAGGCATCGGTCGTCGCGGTCGCCTATGCCCTCGTGGTCGGCGGGCTCGTCTACCGCGAACTCGGTTGGGACGACATCTACCGGGCGCTTCTGCATGCCGTGGTGGTCTGCGGCACCGTGACGATCATCGTCGGTCTTGCCGGCGGGTTCGGGCGGGTGCTGACCACCTATCAGATCCCGCAGGCGATCGGCGCGGGGCTCCTGGAGATCACCGATAGCTGGATCGTCCTGCTCATCCTGATCGGGCTGACCCTGATCGTGATCGGCACGTTCATGGAGACTCTGGCGACCATCATCATCCTGACGCCCATCCTGCTGCCGGTCGTGACCCAGCTCGGCGTGGACCCGGTTCACTTCGGCATCCTGCTGATCATCACCTCCGAGATCAGCTTCCTGACGCCGCCGCTCGGGGCCAATCTCTTCGTGGCCATGCGGATCTCGGGTGCGTCGCTGGAGCAGGTGACCATGGCGGTGCTGCCTTTCATCGTCGCACTGATCGTCATGACCGGGTTACTGATCGTGCTGCCGCAGATCAGCACCTTCGTCCCCACGCTCCTCGGCTAGGCGCCGGACCGCGCGCGTCCGTCGGGACCTTGACCGCAGCTGAGCGCCCGATCGCCGGATTGCGAGAATGGCATCCGCGGGAAGCGGGCTAGGAGAGTCAGTCCGAGCCATCCCCGCCTGTCTCGAGCGGTCCGCGCCCAGGGGTTCCAGATTAGACGCCGCTTCTAACGGACGGAATCGGAGGCCCACGACCAAGAATACGGCCGTTGGCCGACGGAGATGACGTGGCGCGAGGACGAGCCCTTGACCACCTGGATTCCCATGGATTCCCCTGGATTCCATCGTGTCGATCGGGATCAGTCACCGCCACACGCCATCATCCATTCCCCCGTCAAGAGACTCATGCCAGCGGAGCCGCGAATCATGTTGTTTCCGACGAGCACAAAGCGCCAGTCGAACACAGGGCAGGGCCTGAGCGCGCCGAGTGAGATCGCCATGCCGTCCGCGGCACGGGCATCCGGTTCGGGGCAAGGGCGGTCGGCGGCCTCGGCCACGCGAATGGGCCGCTCGACAATACTTGGCAGAGCACGCAGCGCGCCGGGCGCCTCGTAGCTGCGCCAGGCATCGCACAGATCTTGTTCGCTGACCCGACGAGACAGCTTCAGCGACACCAGCAGCGTGTGCCCTATTCTGACCGGAACACGAACAGCCTGGGCCGAGACCGGGAACCTGCCCCCAAACAGACGGCTTGTCTCGTGCTCCAAGGCGCTTTCCTCGCCCCGCAAATGCGGGAACAGATTATCGAGCATATCGAGCGCGGGCGGCCCCGGCAGATCGGCGCCGGAGACGGCCTGCAGGCAGGTCACCGTCACCGCCTCGATCTGAGCCAAAGGCTGCACCGCATGGAGGGCCAGTCCAAGCAAGACGGTTGTGCAATTCGGCGTCGCGACCAAGCACGCCGGTGGCGGCCCGGTCGCGAGCTCGGGAATCACCAGTGGCACGTCCGGGTGAAGCCGCAGATCCTCGGCATGGGTCACCACGCGGGCGCCGGCCTTCCCGCAGGCCCAATCCGCTTCTGCCGAGCGCCCGTCCTCGAGCACGGAGAGAACCAGGCGTCCCGGGCCAGCGAGGTCCGCCAAGGCCTCGGCATGGCCCGTTCGATGCGGCAGGGCGCGTAATTTCTCCGGCATAGGCGTGCCGGCCCGCCAAGGGCACACGCTCTCAAACCGATCGTCCTCGGTGGGCGCGCCAAGATCGCCAACAGCCACGATCTCGAACCAGGGGTGACTGACAAGCCCCGATAACAAGGACTGCCCGAGAGCCCGGCGCGCGCCCAGCACGACGACCGGGGTCATGTCGGCGCCCCCAGATGGCGCAGGCCGTAAAACCGCTCGATGACCAGCAGGCCGGCGAGCGCCAGGACCATCTGTACCGTGCTGAGGGCGGCGATGGAGGGATCGAACTGATGCTCCAGGTAACTCAACATCACCACCGGCAGGGTGTTCGTCGATGGGCTCCCGAAGAAGAAGGAGATCGGCAGGTTGTCAACGGAGATCAGGATCGAGAACAAGGCACCGGCAAAAATGCCGGGGCGGATCTGCGGCAAGGTCACATGGCGCAAAACCTGCCATCGGTTGGCGCCGAGCATGGTCGCGCTCTCCTCCAGGTCCGGCGACACGCCGCGATAGACCCCGGCCACCGTACGCACGACATAGGGCAAGCCGATCACGGCGTGCGCAATAACAAGCGAGATCAGTGAGATGCCGAGCCCCAGCGCGGAGAGATAGAAGAGCAACGCCAGACCTAGCACGATCATCGGCATCGAAAGCGGGGACAAAAGAAACGTCATCGCCACCTCGGCCGAGGCACCGCGTGACCGCACAAGGCCCAAGGCCGCCGGCACCCCGATCAGAACCGCGACGGCGGTCGAGAGGAACGCCACCTGGATTGTGACGCCGAGGGCGTCCAGGAACGGCCGGTATTCGACAATCCGCCAGAACCAGCGCAAGGAGAAGCCCTGGATGGGAAAACTGACATAGCTGACGGAGGTGAACGACACGGCCACGACAACCAGAATCGGTGCGATCAGGAAGACGAAAAAGGCGATCGTGAAGGCGGCAAGGGCCCAACGTTCCCGCACGTCTTCCCGCATCTGTGCCATGAGTTCTCTCCTGCCTCAGCCCCTGCCCTCGCGCCGGATTCAGACACCGCGCCGGCGGATCAGCCGGAGCTGTGCGTAGAGGCAGCAAACCGCGAGCACGAGCAGGGCATTGCTCATGGTGGCGGCAAAGGGAAAGTCGCGCGTGGTGTTGAACTGCTGATAGATCAGAAGCGGCAAGGTCTGCAACGTGCCGCCACCCAAGAGAAGCAGGGTCACGAAGCTGCCATTGGCCAGCATGAAGACCAGGATCGCGCCGGTGCCGACTCCATCGATGCTCAGCGGAAAGGTGACGCGCAGGAAGGTTTGCAGCTTTCCCGCGCCCAGTATGCGGGCCGATTCCTCGAGCCGACGGTCGATCCCTTGAAGAACCGAGGCAATCGACAACACCATGAAGGGGACCAGCACATGAACGAGCCCCACCACGATGGCGAGCGGGCTGTTCAGGAGTCCGAGCGGTCGCTCGATCAGATTTAGCATCATAAGGGCCTCATTGATGAGACCCCGGCGCGCCAAGAGCACCTGCCAGCCGAAGGTTCGCATAATGATCGACGTCAGGAGCGGCGCGATCAAAAGGAAGACGATCAGATCGTAGCTGCGTCCGGAGGCGTGGCGGACCATGAAATAGGCCACGGGATAGCCCATGAGGACGGAGACGAGCGTCACGACGACGCTTAACCCGACCGTCTCCGCGATCACGCCCAGATAAAAGGTGTCGGCAAACAGCCGCTGATAGTTCTGAAAGACGCCGGCGCCCTCGACCGGAAGCCGGCCCTCCTGGAAACTCATCTCCAGGATCACGAAGAGCGGCGCGATGAAGAAGGCCGCCAGAAACAGCAGGGACGGCACGACCCACCATCCGGCGACCAGCCTATGCGGCCGGACGCCGGCGGTGGGCCAAGGCAGGATGCGCGTCCCGTTCAAAGGCTCAAGCCCCGATCTCGCGGTTCCAGCGATCGACCCAGGCGGGAATCTTGGCGCCGATCTCCTCGAAGGGCGGCCATCGGGTCGCCTCCCAGGGCGTGATCCGGTCTTTCAGCCAATCCGGATACGCGACCTTGGTGTTGGTGACGCCGTACTGCACCTTCTCGGCGAAGGCGAGCTGAGGCGCCGGGGCCAGCATGGAGTTAATGTACTCCCACGCGGAGTCGTCCGAGTTGACGACCTTCTGAACCACGACCGGGTTCATCACGCCGCCCTCGTCGGGATTGATGTAGCCGATCCATTCGGCGCCCGTCGAATAGTGCGCCCAGGTGCGGCCGTCCCAATAGATGCCGATTTCCGCTTCACCGGCTTCAAGGTGGTTGAGGAACTCCGTCGCCCCGCCGTAGAAGATCACGGCACGCTTGTCCTGCAAGGCCTTCAGCGCCTCGAAGGCCGGATCAACATTGTTCACGCTGCCCCCGAGCGCATCGGCGAACGACCAGATCAGCATTTGCGGAGTCGGTGCGTAGCTAATGCCCGGCAGCGACAGCACGAAATCACCTCTCAGCGCGCCCTCGACCATGCCCTTGATGCTGGTCGGCGGGTTGCGCAGCCGCTCGCGGTGATAGGCGATGCCAGCCGAACCATAGTCGAACACAACCCCCCAGCCTTCGACGACATCGACGAAACGCTGGGGGATATCGGCGAGGTTCGAAAGCTTGGACGGGTCTATCTTCTCGACCAGCCCGGTCCGGCCCGCGACCAAGGCCAGGTCAATCGTGTTCACCAGAACGTCGATGGGCGGATCGGCCAGATTCGCTTCGATCTGGCTCATCCACTGCGGCGGGCCGCCGATCTGCACCTCGGCCTTGCCGCCGGTGCGCGCGGTGAAATCCGCAACGAAGATGCCCCGAATAGCCTCTTCCCAGACACCGCCATAGCTCGTGACGGTGATCGTCTCGGTCTGGGCCGCGAGCCGGCGGGCCGGCGGCAGGGCGAACACGCCGCCGGCCGCGGCCCCCATCAGAAAATGTCGTCTGTTTAGTCGGATCATGTCTAGGCTCCCTGTTCTTGGGTTGATGGCCGACCCAGGATGTAACGCTCGATCCATGGATCGGATGAACGTACTTTTGCGATTCTCATCGTCTTGCCAGTAGCGCTTGCAACGCTTCCTCGGCCCGGCTTCTCACGAGGTCCGGGTCATGGAGCGCCCGGTTCCAGGCCTCCCCACTACCGTCCAGCCCGGGAAGGACCGTGCGATAGAATTCGCGTCGCCGACGCTGGCGCGCCGCTTGCGGCGTGCGCAGCAAGGCCGCGTTCACGTCCGGCACGAGCTGCCCCGGTAGAGCCGCCTCCCAGGCCGCACGCGCCGGGCCGGTATCGAGGCTGGCGCCATTGCCCTTGGCCTGCGTGGTCGGCGCGCGCCGCCGCGCCTCGGTGGCCCCAAGATCGAGGCCTCCGGACGTGAGAACCACGCCATAGTCCGCGGCAGCAGACGCGGGCGACACAAAGCCGTCCCGCACGTCCCGCAGAACGGCTTCCGGATCGCGGCGCAGAGGGTCGCCGTATCCACCACCGCCCGGCATCAGAACGGTCAGAACATCGCCGGCCTGGACTGGCAGCACGTCTAGGCGGCCAAGCTCCTGTTCCCGGTCGCAGCCTTCATTGAGGATCACACGCATGGGCGCGCCATGGCGCCCGCCTTGGGTGCCCCAGGGGCGAAAGCGGAACCGCTCCATGCCGCGCCCCAGGATCTGGCCGCTTTCCGCCAGGATCTCGAAGACAAGCCGCACCCCCACACCGCCGCGCCACTGGCCGGGACCGCCCGAATCGGGCCTGACGCCGTAGTCGAGAATTCGCACGCCGATACTGTGCTCGATCGTTTCGATCGGATTGTTGGCCAGGTTCGAAATGCTGGAATCGCGGCCGTCAACCCCATCGCACCCCTGGCGAGCGCCGGTCCCACCGACCATGGGCTGGACCACGGCGACTCGCGTCTCTCCTGCCACGTGGTCGTCCTCGGCAAACACAATCGGCACCATGGCCCCGCCGTTCGCCGCCGGCATGACCTCCGGCAGCGCTTGGCCCAGAACGCCATTGATCAGGTCGTTGACGCGAACCGCGGTCGCGTGCCGTACGCCGACCGCCGCCGGCGGCTCTGGATTCAGAATCGTGCCGCGTGGCACGCGGACCGTGACGGGTGCAAACATGCCCGAATTCATCGGCGTCGTCGGATCCATCGTCATGATGAAGGCGATGAGCCGAACCGTGAGCCAGGCGTGACGCTTACCCAAGGTTGGGACGTTGAAGGCGGCCTCGACCTGTGGATCCGTACCGGAGAAATCGAGGGTGATCTCGCCATCCGCGGCAGTGAGCGTCACTTCCAGGCGCACCGGGTAAGGGCTCACCAGATCGTCATCCAAGTAATCGACGAAGTGGTAGCGGCCGTCGGGGATGCGGCGCAGCACGTCCCGCGCCTTCGCCGCCGCATAGTCGATCAGGTCTCCGCGCGCCGCGCGGAAAGCCTCGATACCATGGCGTTCGATGATCGCGGCGACCCGGCGCTCACCGACATTGAGCGCGGCCAGCATCGCTTTCAGGTCACCCATGTTCTCATGAGGTGTACGGCAATTGGTACGTAGTAAAGTCAGGAGATCTTCGTTCCACTTGCCGCCCTTCAAGAGCTTCATCGGCGGGATGAAGAAGCCTTCCTGATAGAGCTCGTGGCTCGTCGGCGAGATACTGCTCGGGACTCGTCCGCCGATGTCGGAGAGATGAACGAAGGTCCAGCCGAAGCAGACGATTTCGTCTTTGTGGAAATACGGCTTCAGGAGGTGTGCGTCGGGGCCGTGCGTCGCCAAGCCTTCGGATGCGTAGGGGTGGTTTGTGATCAGGACGTCGCCGGGCTCGATCGTCTCGACGGCCCGGATGGTCGGGCCGCAATCAAGATCGATAAAACCGGATACGCCGATCGCGCGCGGATAGGCGAAGAAATGGCCGTCGAGATCGCTCAGCGCGGTCCCGAAATCAGCCGTCTCCTTGACGTAGAGCGTGCGGCCGGTGCGCTGCAGGGCATGGCCCATCTCCTCGCTGACAGCCGTCACCTTGTTGTTCAAGATCTCGAGCAGGACAGGATCGAGTTTCATGACCGGGGCGCCTCATCTGCGTCATTCGGGTTTGGCTTCACCACGAGCAGATTGCCCTTGGCGTCGATGGCGACGTCCCAGCCCTGCAGGATCCAAACGGTGGTGTCCGGCTGCTCGATGATCGCGGGACCGGAGATTTTGTGGCCTTGTGCCAAATGATCGCGGCGATAAACCGGAGCGCTTCGCCATGCACCTTGATGCCATACCGGTCTCGAGCTCGTGGGTGTCGGCTCTTGGCTCGTTGGTGCGATGCTTGGCAATTCGATGGGAGGCACCTGTCCGATCGCGCGCACGCGCAGCGTCGTGACCTCAATGGCGCTTTCCAGGTCGCGAAAGCCGTAGTGCTTTTCATGCTCTTGATGGAAGAGCTCGATCAGCGCATCGGTGTCCTTGGCCGAGGCTGCCTGAGGGGGCAGCTTGACCGGCAGATCAAATCCCTGGCCCGCATAGCGCATATCGGCGCCGTGTTGCAGGCTGTAGCTATCCAGGATGTCGCCTTCAGAGGCCACCCATTCCAGCGCCTCGGTCTCGAGCACTGAAAAAGCTTGCCAGACGACCTCCTCGCCGCCCTTGCCGACGACGCGCCGCAGTGAGCGCACGAAATCCCGCTTAACGTCGGCGATGAGAGCGCCGAGTGCGCAGAACGTCCCCGCCGCGGGTGGGATGACGAGGCTTGTGATACCGATCTCTTCGGCAAGCAGCAGCGCGTGGGTCGGACCCGCGCCACCGAACGGCATCAGGGCAAGCTGCCCAGGGTCGACTCCGTTTTGCGCCAGCGCCTTCAGCATCTCGCTGGCCATGTTGGCGCTGGCCACGGCGAGCGCGGCTTCCGCACCACGCGCGGCGACATCTGCCCCCTCAAAGCCGAGGCGCCTTCCAACCTCTGTTAGCGCCGCCGTGGCGGCATCACGCTCGAGCTTCTGTGCGCCGCCAAGGAACTGATCCGGATCCAGGGCACCAAGACAGACGTAGCAGTCCGTGACGGTCGGTTCCGTGCCGCCGCGGCCATAGCAAACGGGGCCCGGGTCGGCGCCCGCGCTTTGCGGACCGACTTTCAGCACCCCTTGGGCATCGATCCATACGATCGACCCGCCACCGGCGCCGATGGCCGAAACCCCCACGACCGGCATCATCAGCGGGAAGTCACCGACATGGGTGCGGTTGGTATAGCTGGGCTCGCCTCCAAGCGAGAGAGCGATGTCGCTGCTCGTGCCGCCCATGTCGAAGCTGATCACGCCGGCAAAATCGCACAGCCCTCTCGCGGCAACCTCACGGGCAACCCGCGTTGCCGCCGCGACGCCGGCGGCAGGACCGCTCAGCATGGTTTCAATGGGTCGCCCGCGCGCGGTTGCGAGGCTGAGCGTTCCGCCATTCGAGGCGGTGATGTAAATCGGCGCCTCAATGCCGTCCTCGGTCAGCCGGCTTCTGAGCTGGCCGAGATAATCGCTCATCAAGGGGTGAATCGAGGCGTTCAGCGTCGTGGCCACGGCGCGTTCGTATTCCCGGATCTCCGGCCAGATCGCGGTCGAGCTGCTCACCGCCAGCTCCGGCAGCCGGGCGGCCAGTCTATCGGTGATGTCCTGCTCGAACGCCGGGTTGGCCGGCGCATTCAGGAGCATGACGGCCACGGCCTCGACCCCGGCCGCGTGTACCCGCTCGGCGAGCGCCGCCAGCTCGACCTCGTCGGGGGTCTCAAGGACGGTGCCATCGGCGGCGATCCGTGCGCCGATCTCGAAGACACGGGCACGCGGCACAAGCGGCTCCTCCTTGCCGGCGCGAAAATCGTAGGAGTTCGGCATTCGGCATCGCGCGATCTCGAGCACGTCGCGATTGCCGCGCGACACGACGAGCGACGCCGGCGCGCCACGGCGTTGGATCGTGGTATTGAGCGCGAGCGTCGTGCCGTGCACGACAAGCTCGATGGAGCCCGGATCGCAGTCTTCGCGGGCAAGCAGAGCCTGCATACCGCGCGTCACGGCGCGTGAGGGATCGGCAGGCACGCTCGGTTCCTTGTGATAGGCGAGCCGCCCCGTTGCCCTTTCCGACAGCACGAAGTCGGTGAAGGTGCCGCCGACATCGACTCCTACCCGGTAGCGATGAGAGGTTGTCTCAGTCATTCCTGTTTTCCAAATGCGAGGGATCCGGCGTTTCGGAGGCCAGGACGACGGCGTTCTTTGGCCGCCAGCACAGACGCACCTGGGCCCCGGGATCCGGGCCGCTGCCGTGAATGTCCCGGGTTTGACGGTAGACCAGTACCGGTGCGTCGCGCCCCTCGACCCGCACTTGATAGGCGTGACTGGCGCCGCGGAATACATGTCCGGTGACAACACCCTCGAGCGCGGCCGCACTGTCGTCGGCTGGCCCATCGGCGCTCACTTCGAGCCACAGCTTCTCGGGACGCACGGCGACCAGCGCCGAGCGCGCGCCGGCCGCGCCGTTGAGAGCGGTCGCGATGGTCTGCGGCTCGAGACTGCCCGGTCCGTGATAGATGACGCGGTCACCCGCAACCTGTCCCTCGAACAGATTGGCCGTGCCCAGGAACTCGGCGATGAAGCGCGTGCGCGGCCGCTCGTAGACCTCGGCCGGCGTACCGACTTGAATCACCCTGCCGTGATCCATCACCACGACCTCGTCGCTCATGGTCAGCGCCTCTTCCTGGTCGTGGGTGACGATGATGGTCGTGATGTCGAGGCTGGTCTGGATTTGACGCAGCTCGAACTGCATGTTCTCGCGCAAGTTCCGGTCGAGCGCGGCCAGCGGCTCGTCGAGCAGCAGAACGGACGGATTGGTGACAAGGGCCCGGGCCAGCGCTACGCGCTGTTGCTGTCCCCCGGAAAGCTGACGTGGATAGCGGTCCTCGATGTCCGGCAGGCGCACGAGGTTCAGCATGGCGCGCACCCGCGCGGCGGTCTCGGCGCTCGAAACGCCTGCCATCTTCAGGCCGAAGGCGATGTTCTCGCCCACCGTCATATGAGGGAACAGACTGTAGCTCTGGAACACCATGCCGAGGCCGCGCCGGTCCGGCGGCACCCGCGTGACCTCGCGCTCGGCTAGAAACACGGATCCGGAGTCCGGCGCCTCAAGGCCCGCGACGATCCTCAGCGTGGTCGTCTTGCCGCAGCCGGAGGGTCCGAGAAGGGCCGTCATGGTGCCTGGGGTCACGGCAAGCGTTGTCGGGTAGAGCGCCGTGACGGAGCGGAACCGCTTGCTGATACCGTCAAGCCGGACGCCGACCGGGATTCGCCGGTCGTGAGGTGCCCGCCCTCGCGTCGCATCTTGGTCCGCTTGTGCCATGACTGGTGCGCCGCCTTTCCGGAGCGAAGGCCACCCTTCTTAGGACAATTCTCAATCTGTCTTATATTGTCATAGATTATACACGACAATTTATGGATCAAACGCTATATTGTCCTAAGGACATAAAGCCGATAAGCTGCGCACATGACACAGGCCCAGTCCTCAGACGTCCCACCGGACGGCGACCCTATGGACGCCTTGTCCAGGGACAAGCCTTGGACGCTGTCTGGCGTTTCATCCGGTCCGGCGTACCGTCACATCGCCCGCCAGCTTGCCGAGGACATTCGCTCGGGACGCTATAAGCCCGGCGACCGCTTGCCGCCTCA
This sequence comes from Kiloniellales bacterium, assembly GCA_028280455.1. Lineage (GTDB taxonomy): Bacteria > Pseudomonadota > Alphaproteobacteria > Kiloniellales > JAKSDN01 > JANQLT01. The sequence goes on along the minus strand of JANQLT010000186.1, from coordinate 14,734 downwards.
TCGGATCCTGGCTGATCGCTTAGGAGTCGCCATTGCCACCGTCAGCCGAGCCTATGCGGAGCTCTCGAGGATCGGCCTGACCTCGGGTGAGCAGGGCCGCGGGACCTTCGTGCGCAGGGCGCCCTATCGACCATCGATGGAAGCCATCCCGGAGCCGGAACCGAGTGGCGAAATCGATCTGTCCATCAACCAGCCGGCCGTGTCTCCTAAGCACGCCGCGGCGCTCGACGCCGCACTGCAGACGCTCTCGGGTGAGCGCGCAATCGGGACGCGCCGAAACCTGCTCTCGTATCAGCCGAGCGCAGGTCAGCTGCGGCACCGCGAGGCGGCAGTGCAGTGGCTTGAAGAACTAGGCGTCTCGGTGCCGCCCGATGCCGTCGTTCTGGCCAGCGGCATTCAGCACGCGGTCATGATCGCCTGCGCATCGGCGTTTCGTCCCGGCGACATATTACTTACTGAAGCCTTGACCAATCCGAGTTTCCGCGCGCTCGCCAGCTTGTTCCGGCTGCGCATCGCAGGGGTTGCCATGGATCGAGAAGGCTTACTCCCCGAGGCGCTCGAGCGCGCCTGCCGGGAGCAGGGGCCGACGGGGCTCTATTGCATGCCGAGCCTTCAGAACCCTACCGGTGCGGTCATGTCGGAAGAGCGGCGAGCGCAGATCGCTGACATCGCCGCGCGTTACCATTTGACCGTCTTGGAGAACGCGGCCTACGACCCCTTGCTGCCCGATCCGCCGGTGTCGCTGCGCAACCTACTCGTGGATCGGGGCGTACGAACCTTCTACGTCTCTGCGCTGAGCAAGGTGGTCGCCGCGGGCATCAGGATCGCCTATGTCGTGCCTCCAAGTGACTTCGCACCGCAGGTGGCCAGTGCCGTCTTCGCGACAACGACCATGGCCCCCCAGATCATGGCCGAAATTGCGTCCCGCTGGATCGCCGACGGCACGGTCGCCGATCTCATCGCGTGGCAGCGCGCGGAAGCCCTCGCCCGGCGCGCCATCGTGGCGGACCGCTTGCCGGGACTGATCGATGCCGAGACACCGGCCTGCAACCATCTTTGGCTGCCCCTACCCGAACCCTGGCGGGCAGACCAGATCATCGCACTTGCGCGACGGCGCGGGCTGTTGCTCGCCCCACCCGAGACTTTTACGGTCGGCCAGTCCCCGACCCCGCAAGCGGTCCGGATGAGTCTCGGCGCGGCCCGGGATCATGAGGCTCTGGCAATCGGCGCGGAAACGCTGTCAGACATCCTCGAGGGCGCACCACTCCTTCCCTACAGCCTGACGTGACCAGCACGGGTTGCCGCGAGGTGCGCAAGAAACCGAACAGTCTGTCGCGATATTTCGCGCGGACAGGTTCGGCCCGAGCACACTGTCTCGGCTCAACTGAAAACGATCTCGGGCATTGGAGCAAGGCGCGCAGAACTGGAAGCGCTGCTTGAGGGCAAAGAGGAAGAGCCGGTCTTGCTCCATCCGAATATGGCGACTAACTACCGGCAACAGGTCGCGACGCTTGTCGGAGATTTAAACGCGAACGAAGCCCGCGCGGAAGTGGCTGACCGGATCCGCCCGCTTGTGGACGGGATCGAACTCACGCCCAATACTGAAGGCAAGCTCGATATCGACCTTTACGGTGATCTCGCCGGCATCCTCACATTGGCCACAAAAAAAGACGCACTGCTCGAAAAAAGCTATGCCTCCGTTCAGCAGGTTAAGGTGGTCGCGGGGTCAGGATTTGCATACGCCGTCGACTAACTATCTGTGAAATATGAACTTATCGCCCAGTTCATCATGGGTGCGATATAGACAAGATGGGCCATCGAAGTCAGAGGCATTCCAACTTGATCCTGCTATGTAATCCAAAGAGACGAGCAACCCTTCTTGAGCGCCTTTCTAGACAAACGTTTCTATCACGTCTTTTCGTGGTTCATCTTCTCAACATGATTGTGGCAGGTGAAGCATGCCACAACCTATGTGCCAATTTGATCCATGTAACCGGCAAAGTTGGTGAGCGTAACGAAGACCGGCGTGTTCTCGATCACTAGGCCCTACAACGACCGCGCCCCAGAGAATCTGGATGTTGATCCCGGAACAGGTCTTTGCCGTGCCGGCGTTTCTGGGTAGGCCTAGGTCTGCCTCGGATCCAGGTGTGCCCCCGGGGCTGCACTCAGGGCACACGCCCTCTCTCCGGGTCGGCAGCGATCCGGTCGGCAGTGATACGGTCGGTCGCTTACCGATAGACCGTTTCCCCCTTGCGCTCCGCCATGTTCGCGTGCCGAACCCATTCTCTCGCGGCGACGCCCTCTGCAGCGTGAACTCCACGGGATTGCCTAGAGCGCATCGGCAGCAAGAGTGCTCTCTTGGCCTGCAACTACGGTTGACGGCAAGGCAAGGCCAGAAACGGCACCGATCAGCTCTCTTGTATAGGGGTGTGTCGGGTTGGTGAACACGTCTGCCGTATCACCATGTTCAACAATTCGGCCCCTCTGCATGACCGCTATTCGATCACAGATCTGCGCGGCAACCCTGAGGTCGTGGGTGATGAAAAGCATGGCGAGGTGCAATCGCTCCTTGATACTCGCCAGCAGCTCCAGGATCTGCGCTTGGACCGACACATCGAGTGCGGACAAGGGCTCATCGGCGACGAGGAGCTCGGGATCGAGCGCCAGGGCTCGAGCGATGCCTATTCTCTGGCGTTGCCCTCCGGAGAACTCGTGAGCGTATCGATGCAACGCCGCTCGGCCCAAGCCCACGAGCTCTAGTAGCTCTATTGTCCTTGCCGTTGCCTCAGCTTCGCTCACGCCGTGAGCCATTGGGCCTTCCGAGATTATCCTCCCAACCTTGCGCCGTGGATTCAGCGATGCGTAAGGGTCCTGGAAGATCATCTGGACCCGCTTTCTGATCGGATGGAGCTGCTTTCCTCTCATCCGGCTGATGTCGATGTCTCCCAGCCTAATGCTTCCCCCGGACGGCTCGAGCAGGCGCACGATGCATCGTCCGATCGTTGACTTCCCCGAGCCGCTCTCGCCGACAAGCCCCAAGGTCTCACCCTTCCGAACGTCCAGCGAGACCTCCTTGGCGGCCTCGACCGTCCGGCCCTTGGTGAAGAGGCCGTGTTTGCCCCGATAGGTCATATCAAGCCGCGCGATCGACAGCAGCCTGCCACGGTGAGCCGCCGGTCGAGCCTTGGGCACGAACGCGGGCACGGCAGAAAGCAGGCGGCGGGTATAGTCGTGCTGCGGGTTCCTCAGCACGTCGGCCGCCCGGCCCACCTCCACGAGCTTGCCCAACTGCATGACTGCTACGCGATCCGCGATATCGGAAACGATGCCGAAGTCATGGGTCACGAACATGATGCCCATGTCACGCTCGGACTGAAGGCGGCAAATCAAGCTGAGGATCTGTGCTTGAGTCGTCACGTCCAGCGCGGTCGTCGGCTCGTCGGCAATAAGGACTTCAGGTCTGAGGGCAAGCGCCATGGCGATCATGACACGCTGACGCTGCCCGCCGGACAGGCGGAAAGGATAGGACCTTCTCAACAGCTCGGGGTCTGGTAGCCCGACATCGGACAACAGCTCCAGCACTTTCGATTTGCGCTCGGATTTGTCGAGCACGGCATGGGCATCGAAGACCTCGACTATCTGGCGCTCGATCGTCATGACGGGGTTGAGCGCGGTCATCGGCTCTTGGAAGATCATCCCGATGTCTTTGCCGCGTATGGCCTGTAAAGCAGCCTCGGTCTCCTTCAGCAAATCCCGGCCTCGAAAACGAACAGCCCCGGCGACAGGCCGTACATGGGGCTTGGGGAGCAGCCCCATCACGGCGTTGGCGATCATCGACTTTCCCGAGCCACTTTCCCCGACCACACAGAGGATTTCGCCCTTGCGAAGCTCGAACGAGACGTCGTCGACAGCGAGTGCACGCTCCGCACCTGGTGGCAGGCCAATGGAAAGACCGGCAACGTCTAGAACCGTGGAGCCGCTGTCTGTCACCGGGTCCTCCGCGACAGGCGTGGGTTCAGGGCATCATTGAGGCCCTCTCCAACCAGGTTGATCGAGAGCACCGTGAGGAGAATCGCGATACCGGGGAAGAAGCTGATCCACCATGCCTGACGGATGACCGTGCGGCCGGCCCCAATCATGTAGCCCCAGCTCATGGTGTTCGGGTCACCAAGGCCCATGAAGCTCAGGCTGGACTCGAGGAGAACCGCCGTGGCCACCATGAGCGAAGCCATGACGATAACCGGCGGCAAGGCATTGGGGAGGATCTGCGTGAAGATGATCTGAAAGCTCGATTGGCCCTGCACTATGGAGGCTTGCACGAACTCCCGGGATCTGAGGGAAAGGAACTCGCTACGCACCAGCCTGGCGATAGGCGGCCAAGACACGATAGCGATCGCGAGCACAATGGAGTCGGTTGACGGCTGCAAGATCGCCACCAGCACGATTGCCAGCGCGAAGTTCGGAATCGTCTGGAAAAGCTCGGTGAAGCGCATCAGCACGTCATCGACTCTTCCGCCAAAGAAGCCGGCGACCGCACCGGTCGTTACGCCGACCACGAGAGCCGCTGCAGTCGAGGCGAGGCCTATGAGGAGGGAGACTCGCGCCCCATGAACCAGCCCTGCAGCGATGTTGCGGCCCAAGGTGTCCGTCCCGAACAGGAACCCATCCGTCATCATCGGAGGAAGAAACGGCTTCTGCACCATGCGCCAGGGGCTCTCGGGATAGAGCAGTGGCCCGAAGACGGCGAGCATCGTGATCGCGAAGAGAATGGCGGCCCCTAGAACCGCCCCTCCATGTCGGGAAAAGCGCCGAGTGAACTCGGCTAGAGACGACGCAGTCATCTTCACCCCGCCTCGATCCGGGGATCGATGAAGGTGTAGGCGAGGTCGGTTATGATGTTGAAAAGGAGGACCATCGCTGAGGCGACGACGAAGACCCCTAGCAGGAGGTTGTAGTCTCTCTGCAGCAGCGCTTCGAACATGAGCCGCCCGATGCCCGGCCATGCGAAGACCGTCTCAGTCAGAACGGCGCCGCCCACCAGGTGCCCGGCTTGAATGCCCGCAAGCGTGACGACGGGAAGCAGCGCGTTCCTGAGAACATGATCTCGGGTGACGCGCCCTGGAGAGAGCCCTTTGGCCCTCGCCGTCTTGACGAAATCCATGCCGGCGACCTCGAGCATCGAGGCACGCGTCAGCCGAGCATAGACGGCCATGAAGAAGAGGCCGAGAGTAAGAGCGGGTAGCACGAGATGACTCGCGACGTCTGCTACGTAGGCGAGCCCGGTCAGATCCTGACTGATCGATCGCATCCCGAAGGCGGGCAACCATTCGAGCTGCACCGAGAACAGAATGATGGCCATCAGAGCTAGCCAGAACAGCGGCGTCGCGTAGAAGATCAACGCCACGAGCGTGATCAGGGAATCCGCCCAAGTGCCCACACGCCTCGCCGACAAGACCCCCAGCAGGACACCAAGAGCCATCGAGATGAGAAACGCAGCCAGAGTCAGGAGCAACGTGGCCGGCAGGCGCTCCAGAATCAGCGTAAGGACAGGGGCCTGTTGGCGATAGGAGAAGCCCAGGTCGAGGCTGGCAACCTGCCGGACATAGAAGAACAGCTGCTCGTGGACAGGACGGTCCAAGCCGAAGCGTTCACGGAGTTGAGCGATGAAGATCTCGTCTGCCGCTCCCGCTTCGCCGGCGAGCACCATCGCGGGATCGCCGGGCGCCGCCCTTATGAGAAAGAAATTGAGAACGACGATGGCGAACAGCACCAAGACGGCCTTTATCAGTCTGATGCCGAGAAAGTGCAGTCTATGCAAGCCGACGCTCCGCTAGGCGCATCTCCCCTGTCCAACAGGAACAGGGAAGCCCGTCCGGATGCTCGAAAGGCCTAGTCCTCGATCCAGGCATCGACGAAGCCGTCGTTGAGGCCGATCGCCGTCGTCACCAGGTCATTGATGTTCGAGCGGTAGATCGTCGGGAACTCCAGCTCGAGCAGCCAGGCTACCGGCACCTCTTCGACAACGGTCTGTTGTAGCTCGTCATACAGCGCCTGGCGGTTCTCCTCGGGGAAAGCAATCGCCGCACGAGCAAAGAGCTCATCGACCTTCGAGTTCGCGTAGCCGGCCACGTTGTTCCAGGGCGAGCCCTTGGCGATGTTGGAGGAGACGTATGTACGGGCCACGCCGAGCGCCGGGTCGCCGAACTGGTAGAGGTAGGTGAAGGCGAGATCGAAATCCCATTCGTTCAAGCGTTGGTTCCATCCCGCGACATCCGTTGCCTGCAACTCCACCTGGATCCCGACCTCGTTCAGGTTCTGTCGGACGGCTTCGGCCCAGCGTTGCCAGGCTTCGCCGTAGGGCAAGGGCAGGAGGCGGATCGGGCGGCCGTCATAGCCCATCTCGCCGAGCAAGGCCTTAGCCTTGTCGGGATCGTAAGGATAGTGCCGAACGTCCGTTGAATGGAACTTCGTCTTGGAGCTGACGGGCCCTGCGGCGACGGTTCCAAAGCCGTTCCAGACCACATCCCTGGCAAAGCCCCGGTCCATCGCATACATGATGGCGCGCCGGAACCGAGGATCGCTCAGAGGCGAGGTGCGGTTGTTGATCCAGAGGAAGGCGTGCGGCGCGAAGTACTCCCATCCCTTCTTCGTGACCTTCGTGTTGGGCAGGTCACGCAGCCGCTCGACATCGAAGGTCTCGATCGAGCCGCCTGGCAGCACGTCTACCTTGCCGGTCTCGTAGGCGATGGCTCTCGCCGAGGAGTCCGGGATCACGTGCCAGTATATCTCGTCGAGATAGGGAAGGCCGTCGACGTGGTAGTCGTCGTTACGCACCAGATGGATGTGAGAGCCCTTCACCCATTCCTTGAACTTGAACGGCCCTGTGCCGATCGGCGTATCGTTCGCCGGATTGCTCCTGAATTCGGTCCCCTCGTAGATGTGGCGCGGCACCATCGGCATCGTGCCGACCTCGAAGATGCCCAGAAAAGGGCCGAAGGGCTGCTTCAAGGTGAACCGGACCCGATGGTCACCCAGGGCCTCGACTCGCTCGACGTGCTCGAGCGACACGCGAAGTCGCGGATGTGTCTCCCGCAGGAACGTGTCGACGGTGAAGACCACGTCATGGGCGGTGAAGGCCTCGCCGTCGTGCCAGCGGACATCCTCCTTCAGCGTGAAGGTGTAGACCCTTCCGTCGGCACTGACGTCCCAAGACGTCGCTAGGTTCTGGATCGGGCTCAGGTTCTCGTCGTACCTGAGCAGGCTTTCGTAGATGTTGCCCGCGACCATCTGGGTCGGGCCGTTCTGGGTCAGACCGAGCATGAGACCCGGAGGCTCCGGCTGCACCACCACGTTGATGACGCCACCCGACCGGGGTTCGGCGGAAACGCGAAGGGGCATGATGGCGAAGTAGACCGCCAGAACCGCACCCAGCAACAGGCTCGTTGTCGGCCTCATCGAGTCCTCCCTGATCTTGCCTCTCACTCGGGAGCCTGCAGCAGTGTCCTCTGCTGGCCGGCCCGCGGAGACGTGGGCCCTCTTCCGCGAGGACCTCGCACCTCTCCCCGAGAGTCGTTCACCCCGCAAAGCCGCCGCGGCTCGCCCGACCTGCGTCGATCGGTTGCTCGCGCCCGGTGCCTTGGGTGAATGTTTAATAACATCCTATAGAATATATGTCTATATTTTAGTATGTTTAAGTTCAGGTGTACCTGGCCGATCCCCCGGCCATGGGACCAGTCGGTCTCGGCCATCCCGTCTTGTCGGGTTGGGCCACCGGAGGCGTTCGGATGGGCAGCCTTTGACGGTGGGTCCGGCGGCGCCTCGCGCGCTGCGACCATCGCGGCACAGGGACCACGGTTTCGAGGATCCGAAGGATGGACGTCTACTATTCAGAGCAGCAAGACCTGCACGACCCGCAGTTCCATCTCGTCCTGGGCAAGGTGCAGCGGCACAAGGAGCAACCGAAGCGCGCCGAGCTGCTGCTGGAGGGCGTACGCTCGCTCGGCCTCGGTATCACTCAGCCGGAGGATTTCGGGCCGGCACCGCGGGCAGTCGTGCATAGCCCTGAGTACCTGCGGTTCCTCCAGGAGGCCTTCGTGCTTTGGCAAGACGCGGCCGATCCCGGCCCGGAGGTCGTCCCGAACATGCACCCCAACCGGCCGCCCGGTGGCTATCCGGAGACGATCCTGGGGCGTGCCGGTTGGCACATGGCCGACGGCGGATGTCCGATCGGCCCGAACACATGGGAAGCGGCCTGTGCGGCGGGTAACGTCGCCGTGCAAGGCGCGGAAGCGCTCATCGGAGGCGTCAAGGAGGCTTACAGCCTCTGCCGACCGCCCGGTCACCATGCCTACCAGGACATGGCAGGCGGCTTCTGCTTCCTCAACAACGCGGCCATGGCAGCTCAGCGCTTGCGCACGCGATACGACCGTGTCGCCATCCTCGATGTCGACGAGCATCACGGCAACGGCACCCAGGCGATCTTCTACAGCCGCGCGGATGTCCTGCACCTGTCGATTCACGTCGACCCGCGTCAGTTCTATCCCTTCTTCTGGGGCTACCCTCAGGAACGCGGCGAAGGCGAAGGCGAGAGCTTCAACGTTAATTTCCCACTCCCCTTGGGCAGCGACGATGAGGCCTACTTGGCGGTGCTCGATCGTGCCCTCTCCACCATCAGTGGCTTTGCCCCGGGCGCATTGGTCGTTGCTCTCGGACTCGACGCCTACGAGAACGACCCGCTCGCAGGCCTCGCAGTCTCAACCGACGGCTTCAAGCGGATCGGGGCTTCGATCGGGAGACTCGGGATCCCAACTCTGCTGGTCCAGGAAGGCGGCTATCTGAGCCCGGACTTGGGCCTCAACCTCGCGAGCTTCCTTTCCGGATTCCTGTCTCTGCGGCGATAGGATCGTTGTGCGCGATGGTGCGACGCGCCCCGCCTGTGAAGAAGGATCACGCGTGCCGACGTGCCACCTCGAGCGTGTCGTCGAGAGCGCTTCCGAGGAGGGCAACCAGACGGTCGACTTCGCCTTTGGTGACCACGAGAGGCGGGCATAGGCCGAGGGAATCGCCTCCGGGGAGCGGCCGCACGACCAAGCCACGCTCGTACGCGGCCTTGGCCGCGAACCCTCCCACGACACCCGGCGTCTGGAATCGCTCGAGCGAGGCCTTGTCCTTGACGAGCTCTATCGCGGCGATCAGGCCGACGCCGCGGACCTCGCCAACGAGCTGGTGATCCGCAAAGTTCCAAAGCCGTTCCTGGAAATAGGCTCCGACCGTTCTGACATGGGACAGGATGTCGGTCTCCTCGTAGATCTTCTGCGCCTCCAAAGCGACCGCTGCGCAAACGGGATGCCCGCTATAGGTGTAGCCGTGCCCGAAGACCGGGACTTCGGCGCTATGGTCGCGAATGGCGCGGTAGAGTCTGTCGGAGATCATCACGGCGCCGATCGGCTGGTAGCCCGATGAAAGCGCCTTGGCCATCGTCATGAGGTCTGGCTTCAAGCCGTAGGTCTCGGAGCCGAACATATTGCCCGTGCGGCCGAAACCGCAGATCACCTCATCGGCGATCAGGAGAATGTCGTACCTCTCGAGAACCTCCTGGACGCGATCGAAGTAGCCCTCGGGAGGCGGGATGACCCCACCCGCGCCCATGACGGGCTCGGCGATGAACGCGGCTATCGTGGCCGGGTCTTCTTCGACAATCAGCCGCTCGAGGCTGTCTGCCATACGCTCAACGAACTGGTCTTCGGATTCGTCGTCCAGCCTGTTCATACGGTAGTGCGGACACTCGGTATGAATGATGTCCTGAACCGGAAGGCCGAAGCCGGCATGGACGACATGCAGGCCCGTAGCGCTCCCAGAGGCCACGTTCACACCGTGATAGGCTCTCTTGCGAGATATGATCTTTCTCTTCTCGGGTCTTCCGATCGCATTGTTGTAGTACCAGACGATCTTGAAGGCCGTGTCCACGGCTTCGGAGCCGGAGCTGGTAAAGAAGACCTTCGACATCTGCACAGGCGCCAATGCGATGAGCCGCTCGGCGAGCTCTATCGACGGCTGGTTCGATCGAGACGCGAAGGTATGATAATATGGCAGCTTGTTAAGCTGTCGGATCGCCGCTTCGACCAGCCGCTCGTTGCTATAGCCGAGCGCAACCGCCCATAGCCCAGCCATGCCATCCAGGTACTGCTTTCCGGCAACGTCGGTGATGTAGACGCCTTTGCCGCTAGTGATGATCTCCGGCCCTGACCCTTCATGCGCCGCGGCATTGGTAAAGGGATGCAGGACCGACGCGACATCTCTGCTTTCGAGGGAGTTCCCAAGTGTCGCCGCTCTCATTCTTGCCGTGCCTTTTCCTAAGGTGGAGATGTGGACGCCAGCGCAGCACGCCGTCCGGCCGTCAGACCGATACCTCGAGACAGGAGCACGTCATTTGACGTCCCGGCCATGCAGCAGATCGAACTCCATCTTGATGAAGTCGGCCCGATAGGTGAGATCCGCGACGAAAAAGGCCTCGCCTGCCTCGTTGGTGAAGGCGCGATGGACTTCGACCACCGGATCGTTCGCCGCTATGTCGAGCAGGGACGCCACCTCCAGATCGGCAGTACCGATCGTGAGTGTTTGACGAGCAGTGGCGATCTGCACGCCGGGCAGCGTGTCGAGAATTGGGATGATGAGCTTCGTCTTGAACTCGTCGGGCGCCTTCATGAACACGCGGCGATCGAGGTAGATGTCGATCAAGAGGTGCGGGACCTTGTCCTTGCTGTGGAGGCGACGCGAGTGGTGGTAGGCCTCCACCGGCGTACCGTCGCCCGCTTGGAGGCGTGGACTTTCGATCGTGTCGAAGGTCGAAAGCAGCTTTACCTTTGTGCCTTCGAGTCGCCTCAAGAGGGTGGGCCAATCCGATGCCAGATTGATCCATCGCCGATCGGGAACCGAGTCGGAGACAAAGGTCCCTTTCCCCTGACGCCGCCAGATCAGACCTTCCGAATGGAGCATCGACACGGCTTGGCGCGCCGTGATGCGCGCTACATTGAACTCCCGAGCAAGATCTTCGAGCTTGGGAATCTTGTGGCCGGCCGGCCAATCTCCCACCTCGATCCGCCTGCGCAGAAGGCTTGCGACTTGGAGGTAGAGAGGAACCGAGGACTCTTTTAGCATGGGTTTCAACGGGCCGTTCCTTGGCTGGTACAGAGATATGTAGCTAAGATCTATATGATAATATCTTTAGGCGCTCTCCCTTGGCAACCGAAGTTCCGCGGAAGGACAGCCTGTAAGCCAGGAGGTCACGTCCCGCTCCGACTCGTCGCCCGATCGCACACTTCGGCCGGCCAAGGCCTCTAGGACAACTTGGACTCCGGCTTCTCAAACAGAAGAACAAGGACGTCTCAAGTCCGGCGCCTTGTGCAGGTCTTCCGTTGATCCGCGACGAAGACCACGCCTTCGGCCTCGAGAGCGGCGACCTGTCGGCTGTCGATGTTCAGCTCCTCCAAGATCTCACAGGTGTCGCGTCCCTTCGCCGGCGGCGGGCGTTCGATCGCCGCAGAACCGTGCTCGAGCTCGAATCCGACGTTGAGAAGCCTCATGCTACGCTCCAGATCCGGGCAGGCCAGTTCCTGCAGCAGATTGCGAGTATGAAGCTGCGGCAACGCGAGCATCTCCCGGATGCTCCGCACCTTGCCGGCCGGCACATCGGCGGCCGAGAGCCGGCTCTCCCACTCCTCTGCCGTCCGAGACCTGTAGGTGTCCCGGCAGTAGAGCTCGATTTCGCGAGCGAGTTCCGCCTGGCGTCCAGACCGCGCCTCCTCGATACGGGGGTCCTCCGCAAAGTCCGGTCTGCCCAATGCCCGGCAAAGGGCGTCGCATTGCTTCGCCGTATTGGCGGTCACGACCAATAGGCCATCCGCCGTCTCGAATGCGCCGGAGAACGGGCTGCCACTGAAGGCCCGGTTCCCGGTCAAGCCCCTTTCCCCGCCACCGAGAAGGCACTCCGAGACATAGGGCCCCATCGTGATGATCGCCGCATCCAACATGGAGACATCGATCCTTTGGCTCCGTTGAGATTCGCTGCGCTGGAAGAGGGATGACGCTATGGCAAAGGCCGCCAGTAGCCCGGCGACGTAGTCCACAATGGGATAGCCGACCCTGAGCGGCCCGGACTCCTCGGTACCGGTCAGGGACATCATTCCGGAGACGCCCTGGACAATGTGATCGTAGGACGGGGCGCCGCTCCAGGGGCCCTGTTGCCCATAGCCGGTAATGCTGCAGAAGATCAGCTTGTCGTTGACCTCGAGCAGATCCCGATAGCCGATACCCAGGCGATCCATCACCCCGGGCCGGAAGTTCTCGATGACTACGTCGGAGCGCTGGGCAAGCTGCTTGAAGATCTCCAGGCCCTTCTCCGACTTCAGATCGAGGCAGATCGAACGCTTATTGGCGTTTTGGCCCAAGAACGAAGCGCCCATGCCGACAGCGCCGAGGGCCGGGTCGCCACCGTGATGACGGACGAAGTCGCCCTCTCCCACAGGCTCGACCCGTACGACATCGGCGCCGAGCAAGGCAAGCTGATAGGTCGCAAAGGGGCCCGAAAGGACATGGGTTACATCCAGAACCCGGACAGCTTCGAAAGGTCTGGCCATATCGGTCTCTCATCCCGCACCAAAGCAGCCTTGTCAGGGTCGCAGCGGCCGCCGCTACATCTTTCCCTTCCAAGGAACGAGCGCGGCCTCGAGGCGGCGCATCAACAGATCGAGCGTGTAAGCGATCACTCCGATCACGACGATCCCCATGACCACCACATCAGTGACCAGGAAGTTGGAGGCATCCAGGACCATGTGACCGAGTCCAACTGTGGCGGCGACCATCTCCGCCGCCACCAGCGTCGTCCATCCGAATCCGATACCGATGCGCATGCCCGTCAGTATCTCGGGCAGAGCCCCACGCAGGATCACCTGCCAAAAGACCTGAGCCCTGCTGGCGCCCAGGGAGTAGGCCGCGTGAATCCGGTCGACCGAGACCGAGCGGACGCCGGCACGGGCGTTCATCGCGATGGGCGCAAAGACCGCCAGATAGATCAGAACAACCTTCGAGACCTCGCCGATGCCGAACCAAATGATGATCAAGGGCAGATAGGCGAGGGGCGGAATCGGTCGATAGAACTCGATCGGCGGATCGAGAACGCCACGGGCGAGGCGGTTGACCCCCATGGCAAGCCCGATCGGAATTCCCGTGAGGCACGCCAGCACGAAGGCGCCCAAGATACGGGTCAAGCTCGCCATGGTGTGACCGAGAAGGTCACTTCCGGAGACGCTCTCGAAAGCGACCACAAAGAACTTGTCGAGGACCGAGAAGGGGTGAGGCAGAAACAGAGGCGGGACGAGCTTGAGCTCCGCCGTCGTCCACCATGCCAGGAGCAGGGCTGCGACAGCCAAGGCGCTTATGGCGCCACTCCCCCCTTGGCCGGGCACGCCATATCGCTCCCCGCCCCTTGCGTCCCGCTGCGGCGTTAGAGCTCTAACCATTTGTCTGATAAGCATGTTGTTCGACTGCCGGAGCGCTGGCGGAATTGCCCGCCCCCCCCAATCAGCCCTGATCCTTGCGGATGATGTTCAAGGCCGTCTCGCGCATCGCAATGAAGTCCCGATCGGATTTGATTGCACGAGCGTCCGCACAGCCTAGGTAGCCGCGGCAGAACCGAAGATCGAAAGCATTGGTGATCCTGCCGGGGCGCGGCGACATGATGATGAGACGCGTCGCCATGAACACGGCTTCCTCGACGCTGTGAGTGATCAGTACGATCGTCTTCCCGGTCTCCTGCCAAACACGCAAGACGAGCTCTTGCATGTTCTCCCGAGTCAAGGCGTCGAGCGCTCCCAAGGGCTCATCCATAAGGAGAACCGCTGGATCGTTCGCCAATGCGCGCGCCAGTCCAACACGTTGCTGCATGCCACCCGAAAGCTCATAGACCGGCCGGTCGTAGAAGTCCTGAAGGTCTACGAGCGCCAAGTTCCTTTCCGCGGTCTCGCGTCGGATCGGCTTTGCCACCCCTTGGAACTTCAGTCCTAGCTCGACGTTCTCCCTGACGCTCAGCCATGGCATGAGGGTATGAGTCTGGAAAACCATCCCTCGCTCAGCGCCTGGGCCCTTGATCTCTTCGCCATCCAGGTAGACCGAGCCCCGCGTCGGGGTCATGAAACCTGCGATGACGTTCAGGAGTGTGGTCTTCCCACATCCGGACGCGCCGAGAACGACGACGAGCTCTCGTCCTTCGACCGTGAGAGAAACATCCTCTAGCGCCTGCAGCGTCTTGCCGCTCCGGTCACGGTAGGTCACCGAGACCCGGTCGACCTCCAAGCAATGCGAAGATCGCTCAGGCTCGGGGGTGCTTGGCCGGCCGAGACCGATTGCCGAGGGACCTGACCTTAGACTCGGGCTCCCGGTGGCGACGGCCTGGCTGGAGGGCCCGGTCGCAACCGACCTCATGACATGCCCGCCTGAGAGACCAGCTTCGTGTCCATGTATGCCTCGAGCCCCTCTATCCCGCCTTCGCTTCCGTAGCCGCTTTCCTTGACGCCACCGAAGGGCGTCTCGGGCGTGAAGATCATCGTGTGATTGATACCGATCATGCCCGCGCTGAGGGCGTCGGCGATCGCCGCGCAGGTTTCTGCCGATCTCGAAAAGGCGTAGGCCGCCAGGCCTTGCGGGACGGCATTCGCCCGCCGCACCACATCGTCGAAGT
>JANQLT010000167.1 GCA_028280455.1 Kiloniellales bacterium | reverse complement strand
GACGCCGTCGACGCTGAGATTGCCGAGGCGCAACGTGCCGGCCTCGGCGCAGGCGCGTATCAGGCTGGGGATGAAGTCCGGGTAGAACTCCGGCTCCTTCCAGCTCGCGGCGTAGACCGTCTGGAAGGCGTCGATCGCCTCGTCCAGGCCTTCCGTGCCCGTGGTCATCGTCCAGGAGACCTCGCGCTCGCGCTCCAGCTTGCGCGCCTTCCGCTGCACGCTCTCCTTGATCCCGCGGCCCCGCTCGCTGATGTAGGCCTTGAAGGAGCGGCCGTTCGTCGGCTCGTACCAGTTGCCGTTCTGGAAGTAGGCCTCGACGGTCATGCCGCAGCGCTCGAGGCTCGAGACCAGTGCTTCATAGACCGGCGAGGGACGGCGAACGTTGCTGAACCCGATCTTGTCCCAGCGCGGGCGCTCCGCGGCGATGGCATCGACCAGGTGCTGGATGACGGCCTCGGTCTGCTCCAGGTCGGGCGCCATCACCGGCCCGGCATCGAGGGAGTAGAAGTTCGCGAACTGCAGCAGGCTGCGGCCCTGCAGCCGGGCGTTGCCGGGCGCGGGCGTTCGCGCGATCAGCAGGGCAAGCGGCCGGTCCGGGGAGTCCGCCGCCTCGACGCCGTAGAGGCGCAGGCGATCGCCGGCGTCCCGGGCGGTCGCCAGCAGCGTGCGGTACCACAGCAGGCCATGGAACAGGGAGCGCTCGCCCGCCTGCTCCAAGAGCGTGAGATAGCCCTCGGGCAGGGCATCCAGGCTGTCGAAGGTTCTGACATCCATCGCGGCGACCGCCCTGTCCATCGCCGCTCAGCCGTCGGCGCGCCGCGGGCGCGCGACGCGGCAGTCGATCCGCTGCTCAGGCGACATACGCGGGTCTTTCGCTAAACGGGTCAAAGGAAGCCCAAGTCGATGGCGGGGCCGAGGATCGGCCATTGTTTGCCAAGGATCTCCTACAATTGCGTGAAGCGCCCCGATGGCCCCGCCTACCCGGATCATGACGACAGGCATTCGGCCACCGTGCCGATGATCCAGTCGAGCTCCGCCGCGCTCAGCTCCTGGTGACAGGGAAGCTGCAGCAGATGGTGGGAGAAGGCCGCGCTGGTCTCGCAGACGCTTTCGTCGACTCCCGGCCAGAGGAACTGACCGAAGCGCTGCATCGGCACGGCCTGATCCTCGAGCATCGGAAAGACGTCGCTCAGCGCATCGACCTGGAGCGGGAACATGAAGGGCACGACTCCCGCCGGCAGGGACCGAAAGAGCGGTCGGCAGCCCGGCAGGCTCGCGAAGGCGGCCGCCAGGCGGCCGTAGTTTTCGATGCGCCGCTCGACCAGCCGCCGTCGAGAGGTCAGGCGGCCGATCAGGCTCGTCACCGGCGAGCCCTTGACGCCGATCTTGGTCCTGTCGACCCGGTCGCCGATGTCGACGTCGGCCGGGCTGGAGTCCTGGGCGTCGTCCGCCGCCGGGCTGCCGGAGCGCATGAGCGACCGTGCCAGCTCGAGCCCGCGTACCAAGGGGCGCAGGCCGCCCAGCCGCCGATGGTCGATCGCCTCCTGCAGGACCGAGAAGGCCTCGCGCAGGCTGGCCAAGCCGCCTTGCGCGACCAGGTCGATCTCCAGGGCCCGCGGGTCGCGCGTGACCAGCGTGCCGCCTTCGCGCACGGGCAGGAACTTGGGCAGGCTGGTGATGGCGTAGTCGCCGAGGCTGCCGAGGGGGCCTCCCGCGCTTTGGCCGAACAGGCTGTGGGCACAGTCCTCGAGCAGGAAGAGCTGCCGCTCGTCGCAGAGCGCGCGCAGGCCCGGCAGGTCCTGCGGGAAGCCGAAGTAGTGTGCCGCGACCAGGCAGCGGCTTTTCGGACCGACCTTGGACTCGATGTCGGCAAGGTCCGCGGAGAGGTCGGGCTTGATCCTGTAGAAGACCGGCTTGGCTTGAACCCAGGACAGGGCATCGACCATCGAGGAGCAGTGATAGGCTGGCATCAGCACTTCGTCGCCGGAGGCCAGGCCCATCAGCGCCAGGGCGTGGGCGATGGCGACCCGGCCGGAGGTGACCTCGATGCTGTGGCCCTGGTCGAGCACGCAAGGCTGCGGCGCCGCGCGCGGACCGAAAAGCGCCGCCGCCGAGAGCACCGGCTTCACCGGGATCTCGGGCGCCGGAATCCAGCGCGAGGGCGTCGGCCGATTCGGCCCGCTGCCGGCGACGGTCAGCGAGCGGATCATGCGCCGGGCCGATCTCTCGCCGGACGCGGCCGGCCGGCGCTCGAGCGGTGCCGATCGGGCGGCGGACTCGTTCATGACGTGGCGCCAGTGGGTCGACGCCGGGGCTCTGTTCGCCGGGTCATGTCTAGAGATCTAGTTGAATTCCAATAACTTGGTAACAGTATCACAGATCCTCCCGGGCTGCCAAAGAGACCGCTCTCCGACGGACGCAAATCCCGGACAGCGCGAAGCCGCCGCCTTGTCGGCCCTTCCCGGGCGCTTCACCGAAGTCGTCATTCGGTTTCTTTTCAGGTATTGGGAGGCAGGCTCGGCGAGAGCAACAGGCTCGGTGTGGAATGTCCAGATTAGACGTCCATTTGGTGATGGCCGCGCGGCCCAACTTCATGAAGGTGGCGCCGCTTTACCATGTGCTGGCGAAGAGCGATTGGTGCCGGCCGATCCTGGTCCATACCGGCCAACACTACGACGTGAACATGTCGGATGCCTTTATCCGGGACCTGCAGCTCCCGGCGCCGGACATCCACCTGGGCATCGGCAGCGGCTCCCATGCCGAGCACACCGGGGCGGTGATGATCGCCTACGAGAAGATCTGCGCCGAGACGCCGCCGGACTGGATCGTGGTGGTCGGCGACGTCAACTCGACCCTGGCCTGCGCCCTGGTCGCGGCCAAGCAGGGCCTGCCGCTGGCCCATCTCGAGGCCGGCCTGCGCAGCCGCGATCCGAGCATGCCCGAGGAGATCAACCGGATCGTCACCGACCGCCTGTCGAACGCGCTCTGGACGCCCTCGCCGGATGCCGACGAGAACCTGCGCCGGGAAGGCACCGAGGAAGAGCGGATCTCGCGGGTCGGCAACATCATGATCGACGCCTACGAGCTGCTGCGCGACAAGATCGCCGCCGCCGAGACCGCCGCGCGCCTGTCGCTTCAGCCCGGGTCCTTCGCGGTGGTCACCCTGCACCGCCCGGCCAACGTCGACCGGCCCGAGGTGCTGGGCGCGATCGTCGCCCAGCTTCGCGGTCTGGCGGCGCGGCTGCCGATCGTCTTCCCGGTCCACCCCCGCACCGCCAAGAAGCTCGAGGACTTCGGCCTGCGCGAGTCGCTGGAGGCCGAGGCCGGCGTCACCCTGATCGAGCCGATGGGCTACGTCGCGTTCATGTCCCTGGTGACCGGCGCCCGCTTCGTGCTGACGGATTCCGGCGGCCTGCAGGAGGAGACCACCTACTTGGACATCCCCTGCCTGACCCTGCGGCCGAACACCGAGCGGCCGATCACCATCGAGCAGGGCAGCAACCGGCTGATCGAGGCCGCTGGATTGTCCGGGGCCGTCGATGCCATCCTGGCCGGCGACTGGCCCCGGGGCCGCTGTCCGGATCTCTGGGACGGGCAGACCGCCCAGCGGGTCAGCGGCGACCTGGCGGCGCGGGCCGGCCGCGGCTGAGCGCGGTCGCGTGACCAGTCGTATGGCCAGGCGAAAAGAGCGGAGCTGAGGCGGCAGCGATGTTCATCTACCACGCCCTCGCCGATCCCTTGGTCATGGCGCTGCTCGGCTTGGCCGTCGCCCTGCTCTTGCTGTTCGTCGGCTGGCGGCGGCTCGGCCTTCTGGCCTTGGTCGGCAGCGGCCTGTTCCTCTACCTGGTCTCGACACCCCTGGTCAGCCAGCGGCTGCTTTCGGCCCTCGAGCCGGACAACGCCCTGAACCAGGCGGAGGGCGGCGTCAGGGCCCAGGCCATCGTGGTGCTCAGCGCCAACCTGCGGCGCTTCGCGCCGGAGTTCGGCGGCGAGACGGCCGGCGACCTGACGCTCGAGCGCATGCGCTACGGCGCCCACCTGCAGCGCAGCACCGGCCTGCCGGTGCTGGTCACCGGCGGGCGCCTCGGCCGCTCGCGCCAGGCCATCGGCCGCGTGATGGCCGAGGCCTACGCGGCCGACTACGGCATCGGCGTGCGCTGGGTCGAGGCGGCGGCCGGCAACACCTACGAGAACGCCGCCTACTCGCGCGACATTCTGGAGCGCGAGGGCGTCGACACCATTCACCTGGTGACCCATGCCTGGCACATGCCGCGCGCCGTCGCCGCCTTCGAGCACGTCGGCTTCAACGTCATTCCCGCGCCGACCGGCTTCACCAAGGTCGGCAAGGGCCTGACCGTATACGACCTGGTGCCGCGCTCGCGGGCCCTGACGGCCAGCGCCTACGCCTTTCACGAGATCATCGGCCGCCTCTGGTATAACTGGCGGGTGCTTTAGCGCGTTCCTTGCTTGGGCGGAATCGGTGCCGCTCGTGGCAGTCGTCATCGAAACGAACCGCCCCCTCACTCGGCTCCGGCTAGCCTCGGCTGCGCCTCACCAAGCCTGCGCATCCCTCTCCCCCGACGGGGGAGAGGGCTGTTGAGGCTTAGCGAAGCCGAAGGCTGAGCTTGGCCGGAGCTGGGTGAGGGGGAAGTTCGTTCCCCGTTGGCGGCGGGCCGGTGCCGTCCGATCGGGAAACGCTCAAGCCGCCGGCGTCAGTCGCTGGGCACGACCTTGAGGCGGGCGCCGCCGCTGGGCGGGGCCAGGCGCTCGAGCCAGGGGCCGTCGGGCATCTGCTCGACCAGGTTGGTCAGCTTCTCGTTCCACCAGATGCGCTGCTCGCGCAGGTCGTCCTGCAGGTAGTGGACCTTCCGCCAGGTCCGCTCGGCGGGGCTGAAGGTCAGGATGTCGAGCGGATAGCCGACGTCGGCGGTGCTGGTGCGCGTCGAGTCGAAGGAGAGATAGGCCAGCTTGAGGGCGGCGGCGAGCGAGCTCTCGACCCGCAGGGCGCGATCCAGGATCGGCTTGCCGTAGCCGGTGGCGCCGACCGAGAGGTAGGGCGTGCGCTCGCCCACGGTGATCCAGTTACCCTCCGGGTAGACCAGGTAGAGCCCCGGCTCGTCGTCCTCGCGGCCCTGGCCGGCCAGCAGGCCGTGCAGGTCGAAGCTCAGCTTGGAGTCCTCGATCGCCGCCCGGTCCTCCTCGGCGACCTGGCGCAGGCACTTGGCGTAGTCCGAGACGGCATCGAGCATGCTCGGGTAGCCCTCGGGGCAGGTCTGCTTCCAGTGCCGGTCGAGATAGGCCAGGGTCTTGTCGCGCAGCGAGCGCAGGCCCGAGGTCATGATGCAAAACTCGGCGCCCTCGGGGCCGTGCAGGGAGACCTTCTGGGCGGTGGTCACCTGGTTGCCGCTGGTGATCCGGCCGTCGGCCAGGCAGATCAGGCCCTCGTTGACTTTGATGCCCAGGCAGTAGGTCATTTGCCGCCTTTTCCCTTCCGCCCGGCTGGCCCCAGCGCGACTCCGCGATGGCGAATCGACGCGGGATACTGGCATGGCCTTCGTGACAGCCGCAAGCGCCGAGCGGCCTTATGGCCCCAGTTTTCCTAGGGTTTTCAAGGCTTTTTCGCGGCAGCGCAAAAAATCGTGTTGCACTGCACAAAAATCCCTTGACCGTGTCAGGACAGGGCTTATATTCGCCTCATGTTGCACTGCAACATCGAGATCGCAGAGGACGGTAGACGGCTGGAGCCGAACCGCCCGAGGCAAATACCGCAACACGCCACAGGCATACCGGGAGAGATACCGTCATGACCGCCAAAAAGTCCGCCAAGACCGACGCCACGGCCACCGCCGAGACCGTCGTCGCCAACGCCCAGGAGCAGGTCGAGA
The DNA here is from genome assembly GCA_028280455.1 of Kiloniellales bacterium. GTDB lineage: Bacteria > Pseudomonadota > Alphaproteobacteria > Kiloniellales > JAKSDN01 > JANQLT01. The sequence continues at coordinate 8,437 of JANQLT010000167.1, read as the reverse complement.
AGGCCCAGAAGGCCGCCTTCAAGTCCTACGAGGACCTCGCCAGCTTCAACAAGGACGCCCTCGACGCCGTCGTCCAGAGCGGCACCATCGTCGCCAAGGGCTACGAGGCGATCGGCAAGGAGATGATGTCCTTCACGAAGTCGACCCTCGAGGCCAATGCCGCCGTCACCAAGGCTCTGTTCGGCGTCAAGAACCTCCGCGAGGCCTTCGACGTGCAGTCCGAGTACACCCGCGACAGCTTCGACAAGGCCATGGCCGAGAGCGCCAAGCTCACGGAGATGTCCTTCAACGTCGCCAAGGAGGCCTTCGAGCCGATCCAGACCCGGGTCAACACCGCGGTCGAGACCGTCATGACTCGGGCCGCCTAACCTAGACCTTACCGCTGTTAACCTGCTTGCGAGCGGGCCCGGCCTCGGCGCCGGGCCCGTTTTCTTTGTGCCTGTTTTTTGTGCGCCTCACCGAGCCGGGGCCGGGCCGGGGCCGGGCCCGCGGCGGATCGGCCGGCGGGCCGGAGTCCGTCAGAAAAAGGGGGCTTTTACCGGGCCCGAGTGATCCAATATCATCACTATGCCGAATTCAGAGCATAGGGATTCAGCCCCCGTTGCCGTCGTGGAGCACGCGTTGAGCCATCGACCGTCCCTGTCGCGCGAGGACCGCAACGGCGTCTTCGGGCCGAACACCGGCGTCGTCGTCGAGAGCAAGCCCAAGACCAAGAAGCCGTCGATGTACAAGGTCTTGATGCTCAACGACGACTACACGCCGATGGAGTTCGTGGTGCACGTCCTCGAGCGCTTCTTCAACAAGGCGCGCGAGGAGGCGACCCAGATCATGCTCCACGTCCACCGCCGCGGCGTCGGCGTCTGCGGCGTCTTCACCTACGAGGTGGCGGAGACCAAGGTGACCCAAGTGGTCGACTACGCCCGCCAGCACCAGCACCCGCTACAGTGCACATTGGAAAAGGAATAGGCCCGGCATGCTGTCCGGCAACCTTGAGCGAACCCTGCACCGCGCTTTGGCCCAGGCCAACGACCGGCGCCACGAATACGCCACGCTCGAGCATCTGCTCCTCGCCATGACCGAGGACTCCGATGCCGTCGCCGTGCTGCGGGCCTGCGGCGTCGACATCGACCAGTTGCGCGAAGACCTGGTCGACTACGTCGACAACGAGCTGGCCAGCCTGATCACCGCCCACGGCGGCGACGCCAAGCCGACGGCGAGCTTCCAGCGGGTGCTGCAACGCGCGGCGATCCACGTGCAGTCCTCGGGCCGCGAAGAGGTGACCGGGGCCAACGTGCTGGTCGCCATGTTCTCGGAGCGCGAGAGCCACGCCGTCTACTTCCTGCAGGGCCAGGAGATGAGCCGCCTGGACGCGGTCAACTACATCAGCCACGGCATCGCCAAGGTGCCGGGGCAGGGCGAGGAGCGCAGCGTCCACGGCGCCGACGAGGACGCCACGGGCGAGAAGGTCGTGCGCAAGGGCCACGAGGCGCTCGACGCCTACTGCGTCAACCTCAACCAGAAGGCCACCGACGGCAAGATCGACCCGCTGATCGGCCGCCAGGCGGAGATCGAGCGGACCATCCAGGTGCTTTGCCGGCGGACCAAGAACAACCCGCTCTTCGTCGGCGACGCCGGCGTCGGCAAGACCGCGCTGGCCGAGGGCCTGGCGCGCCAGATCGTCCACGGCGAGGTGCCGACGGTGCTGGCCGACGCGGTGGTCTACGCCCTCGACATGGGCGCCCTGCTGGCCGGCACGCGCTACCGCGGCGACTTCGAGGAGCGCCTCAAGGCGGTGGTCTCCGAGCTCGAGGCCCAGGACCACGCGATCCTCTTCATCGACGAGATCCACACGGTGATCGGCGCCGGCGCCACCTCGGGCGGCGCCATGGACGCCTCGAACCTGCTCAAGCCGGCGCTGCAGAGCGGCTCCCTGCGCTGCATCGGCTCGACCACCTACAAGGAATACCGCAACTACTTCGAGAAGGACCGCGCCCTGGTCCGCCGCTTCCAGAAGATCGACATCAACGAGCCGACGGTCGAGGAGGCGGTGAAGATCCTGCGCGGGCTCAAGCCCTACTACGAGGAGCACCACGCGGTGCGCTACACGGCCGAGGCGCTGCGCGCCGCGGTCGAGCTGGCGGCCCGCTACATCGGCGACCGCAAGCTGCCGGACAAGGCGATCGACGTGATCGACGAGGTCGGCGCCTCGCAGATGCTGCTGCCCGAGTCCCGGCGCCGCAAGACCATCGGCGTCAAGGAGGTCGAGGCGGTGATCGCCAAGATCGCGCGCATCCCGCCCAAGAGCGTCTCCAAGGACGACCGCTCGGCGCTGCTCAACCTGGACCGCGACCTCAAGACCATGGTCTTCGGCCAGGACCCGGCCATCGAGGCGCTCTCGGCGGCGATCAAGCTGGCCCGCGCCGGCCTGCGCGAGCCGCAGAAGCCGATCGGCTGCTACCTCTTCTCCGGGCCGACCGGCGTCGGCAAGACCGAGGTCGCCCGCCAGCTCGCGCTGTCGCTGGGCGTCGAGCTGACCCGCTTCGACATGTCGGAGTACATGGAGCGCCACTCGGTCTCGCGGCTGATCGGCGCGCCCCCGGGCTACGTCGGCTTCGACCAGGGCGGCCTGCTGACCGACGCCATCGACCAGCATCCGCACTGCGTGCTGCTGCTCGACGAGATCGAGAAGGCGCATCCCGATCTCTTCAACATCCTCCTGCAGGTCATGGACCACGGCAAGCTGACCGACCACAACGGCAAGTCGGTCGACTTCCGCAACGTCATCCTGATCATGACCACCAACGCCGGCGCCGCCGACCTCGCCAAGCCCGGCATCGGCTTCGGCAACAGCAAGCGCCAGGGCGACGACGAGGAGGCCATCAACCGCCTCTTCACGCCGGAGTTCCGCAACCGGCTCGACGCCATCATCGGCTTCTCGGCGCTCTCGCCGCAGGTCATGAGCAAAGTGGTCGACAAGTTCGTCATGGAGCTGGAGGCCCAGCTCGCCGACCGCCACGTCACCATCGAGCTCGACGAGGCGGCGCGCAAATGGCTGGCCGAGAAGGGCTACGACGAGACCTTCGGCGCCCGGCCCCTGGCCCGGGTGATCCAGGAGCACGTCAAGAAGCCGCTCGCCGAGGAGCTGCTGTTCGGCAAGCTCGCCAAGGGCGGCACGGTCCAGGTGACAATCGAGGAGGACAAGCCCAGCTTCGGCTTCCTCGAAAACGCCAAGCCCGAGCCCCGCAAGCGCGGCGGCAAGTCCTCGAAGGGCAAGCCCAAGACGCCGGAGCCGGTCGAGGGGCGCTAGGAGCGCTTCGTTCTTTTCTTACGTTGAGTAGGTAGCTGCGAGTCGAGGATCGCGCACGCCATATGCCGCGCCCGGGCGGCCTGGTCGGGCTCGCCGCAGTAGTGCGCGGTGATGATCGCGCCTTCGACCAGGATCATGAGCTGTGCGGCGGTCTCCTCGGGGGTGCCGGCGCCGGCCTCGTCCAGGAGGCCGCGCAGGAAGGCCTGAAGCTGGTTCTTGTGCTCGACGGCAACCTGGTGGATCGGGTCGTCGCGGTCCGGGAACTCGATGGCCGCGTTCATGCAGAAGCAGCCGCTGAAGTCGGGCGTGGCGAACCAGATGCCGAGGGCATCGAAGAAGGCGAGGATCTGCGCGCGGGGCGTGTCGCCGCGCTTGCGCGCCTCGCCGGTCAGGAAGGCGCGCGCCTCCTGGTCCCACTGCGACAGCGCGGCGACGATCAGGTCGCTCTTCGAGTTGAAGTGGCGGTAGAGAGTCGGCTTCGAGGTGCCGGCACTGGCCAGGATCGTCTCGATCCCCGTCGCCTGGATGCCGTCCCGGTAGAACAGCTCGATCGCGCAACGCAGGAGCTGCTCGCGCCTCGACGCGGTCTGCATGGCCATGTCCCCCCTTAGCTCGACTTGGGCGCCCGACTTGGGCACTCAACGCGCACATTCAAATCGGATCGCGGCTCACAGCGGTCTCTCAAGAACGTGAGGTCCGCCTCCCCGCGTCGTGAGTTCAGTCTGCCTCGGCCCGACCATAGGTTCTAGCGGCGTTACTGACCGGTAACGGTACCGTAACCGGTCCGGTCGCACCGGGAAAGGGCGCGCCTTGCGCCCAGTCAGCCACGGGGAGGTCCAGGCCCATCGCCCTGAGTTTCTCGGCCCAGAGCTAAGGCGCGGCCACGCTCGGCCGCCGATCGACAACAGATTGATCAGCTATTTCAACGGTTTGGCGCAACGCAGTCGAACCGAACGCTGTCGCTCTGCCTGTCGCGGGACAGCGCCTCGCGAGCCCGCGCCGAAACCGGTCGGGCCTCCCAAGGAAGGAAACGCAAGAGAGGAGACGTCGAATGTCATCCAGTTGGAGCTTCTTGAAGCTGCCCTTTTCGGGCTTTTTCGGCCGGCACCTGAAGGGCTTTCGATCCGAGGTTCGGATCGAAGACGGCACGGACCAGCCCCTGACTAGCAGCAGGGCCGGGCAGACCTTCACCCTCGGCAAGGGCGACACGGCCGAGGTCGAGGGCGCGCCCGTCCTGACCATCGACGACCGCCGGGTCACCTTCAAGAACGCCGGCACCGCCGAGACCAGCGGCGAGACCGCGACCATCGACGTCCAAGGCGACCGGGCGCAGATCAAGAATTTCAAGCACGGCGAGATCCTGGCCGAGGACACGGCCATCGAGGTCAGCGGGCGCGGCGCCGACATCCACAACCGCGGCCTGATCGAGGGCGACATCAACGGCGTCAACTTCGCCAACGGCGGCGAGTCCTCGGGCGTCCTGCGCAACACCGGGACGGTCAGCAGCGACAGCCGCGCGGTCAACATCGGCGGCGACGGCATCGCGGTGCACAACCACGGCGACATCCTCGGCACCGGCGACCAGCGCAACGGCACGATCTATTCCGACGCGACGGCCGAGAACTACTCGATCGCCAACTATCGCCACGGCGTCATCGATGCTGGCGAGGGCAACCAGGGTGCCGGCATCGCCCTGCAGACCGGCGATTTCGCGGGCGACCGGGTCAAGGCCTCGATCACGAACCACGGCACCATCGAGGGCCGCGGCCAAGGCGCGGCCGACACGGGTCTGGCCGGCGACGGCATCCGGATCTTCTCCGGCGTCGAGGGCGGCGGCACGACCTTCAAGGGCTGGGTCTACAACAACGGCGAGATCCTCTCCGAGAGCGAGCAGGGCCCGACCTCGGCGCTGCGGGTCGCCGACGGCGTCGGCTTCGACGGCAAGATCGTCAACGGCCACCACGGCCTGATCGACGGCGCCAACAACGGCCTCTACTTCGGCGACGCCGCGCACGACGCCCAGGTCAAGAACGTCGGCACGATCCAGAGCGACAGCCGGGCGGTGAACATCGACGGCACCGGCGTCGAGCTGCACAACTTCGGCGACATCCTCGGCACCGGCGACCAGCGCAACGGCACGGTCTATTCGGACGCCACCGCCGAGGACTACGCGATCACCAACTACCGCAGCGGCGAGATCGACGCCAGCGCCGGCAACCAGGGCGCGGGCATCGCGCTACAGACCGGCGAGGTCGAAGGCGACGTGGTCCATGCCTCGATCGTCAACTACGGCGACATCGAGGGCCGGGGACAGGGCGCTGCCGGCAGCGGCCTGGCCGGCGACGGCATCCGGGTCTTCTCCGGCGTCGAAGGCGGCGGCACGACCTTCAAGGGCTGGATCTACAACGGCGGCGACATCCTGTCGGAGAGCCGGCAGGGGCCGACCTCGGCCGTCCGCTTCTCCGACGGCCTGGCCTTCGACGGCAAGCTGGTCAACGGCAGCCACGGCCTGATCGACGGCGCCAACAACGGCCTCTACTTCGGCGATGCCGAGCACGACGCCCAGGTCAAGAACTACGGCACGATCCAGAGCGACAGCCGGGCGGTGAACATCGACGGCTCCGGCGTCGAGCTGCACAACTTCGGCGACATTCTCGGCACCGGCGACCAGCGCAACGGCACGCTCTATTCGGACGCCACCGCCGAGGACTATGCGATCACCAACCACCGCGGCGGCGTGATCGACGCCGGCGCGGGCAACCAGGGCGCCGGCATCTCCCTGCAGACCGGCGAGGTCGACGGCGACCTGGTCGAGGCCTCGCTCGACAACCAGGGCCGGATCGTCGGCCGCGGCGACGGCCAGGGGAACCTCACCGGCGACGGCGTCCGGGTCTTCGCCGGGGCCGGCGGCGGCGAGACCACCTTCCAGGGCGACATCGTCAACGAAGGCGTGATCCTCTCCGAAGGCGGGGCGGGTATCCGCTTCGCCGAGAACGTCTCGCACGACGGCGAGATCCTCAACCACGGCGCGATCCTCGGCCCGGTCGGCATCGACACCACGGCGGCGAGCGGCGATTTCACGGTCGTCAACCACGGCCGGATCCTCGGCGGCGTGCGCTTCGGCGCCGGCAACGACCGCTACGAGGCCGGCCCGGGCGGCGCGGTCGAGGGTGAGGTCCAAGGCGGTGCCGGAAACGACACGCTGCTCGGTGGCGACGAGAACGACGTCCTGGCCGGCGGCGGCGGCGCCGACACCCTTATCGGCGGCGAGGGCAACGACGTGATCCGCGGCGGCGGCGGCCAGGATTTCACCGACGGCGGCGGCGGTATCGACACCGCCGATTTCTCCGACATCGGCGCGCCCGTGGTGGCCAACCTCAACTCCGGCGTCGCGAGCTACGCGCCGAACCCGAACGTCACCATCGTCGAGCAGCTTCAGAACTTCGAGAACCTGACCGGCTCGGAGAACCGCGACCAGCTCTTCGGCGATAGCGGCAACAACGACCTGAAGGGTCTCGGCGGCGACGACCTGCTCGTCGGCGGTGCCGGTGCCGACCTGCTGGAAGGCGGCGAGGGCGACGACGTCCTGCGCGGCGGCGGTGGCGGCGACGTCACCAATGGCGGCGCCGGCATCGACACGGCCGATTTCACCGATATCGGCAGCGCCGTCACCGCCGACCTCGAAGCCGGCACGGCGAGCTACGCCGGACCGGGCGGCACGGTCGTCGACGCGCTGATCGACATCGAGAACCTGCGCGGCTCGGCCAACGACGACACGCTGATCGGCGACGACGAGGCCAACGTCATCGGCGGCGGCGAGGGCAGCGATCACCTGATCGGCGGCGGCGGCAACGACGTGCTGCGCGGCGACGAGCTGGGCAACGGCACGGCGCTCAGGGTCACGGTGGAGAACCTGCTGCCGACCGGCGGCACCTTCCTGACCCCGGTCTGGTTCGGTCTGCACGACGGCGTCGGCTTCGATCTCTTCGATCTCGGCTCGGCGGCGAGCCAGGGCCTGGAGCGTCTCGCCGAGGACGGCACGATCGACCCGATCTCCGCCGAGTTCCTGGCCGCGGCCGGCGCCTCCGGCGTCGACGGCACGATCTTCGGTCTCGGCGCGGGCGTGCCGGGCCCGGTCGATCCCGGCGAGTCGGCCAGCGCGATCATCAACGTCGACGATCCGGCCGGGGCGCAGTTCTTCACCTGGGCGACCATGGTGATCCCCTCGAACGATGCCTTCCTGGCGACCACCGACGATCCCCAGGGCGAGCGGATCTTCGATGCCGAGGGCAACTTCCTCGGCACGGTCACCATCACCCGGACCGGCGCCGAGGTGCTCGACGCCGGCACCGAGGTGAACGACGAGGAGGGTGCCGCCTTCCTCAACCAGACCGCGCCCGACCAGGGCACGGTCGAGGGCGGCACGGTCGGCCTGCATCCGGGCTTCAACGGCTCGGCCGGCAATCCCGCCGGCACGCCGGTCAACATCCTCGACCCGGCCGGCGCCGAGGTCCCGGGCGGCACGCTCGACCCGGCCATCGCCGACTTCACCGACGACCCGACCGACGCGCTGCTCAGCATCACGATCGAGGCGCTGGCCAGCTTCGGGTCCGCCGACACGCTCGAGGGCGGTTACGGTGAGGACATCCTCGACGGCGGTATCGGCAACGACATCCTGATCGGCGGGGAGGACCATGACACCTTCGTGTTCCTCCAAGGCACCGGCCAGGACACCGTCAACGACTTCGTGCAAGGCGAGGACGTGCTCGACGTCAGCGACATCTTCGACAACGCGGCGGACGCCGTCGCCGCCTCGGCCGCCGACGGGCTGGGCAACACCGTGGTCGACTTCGGCTTCGGCAACTCGGTCACCCTGGTCGGCGTCAACGATCCCTTGAACGCGGCGGACTTCATCGTCGCCTAAAGGCGGTCCAGGCCGGTCCGGGTCGCCGCATGGCCCGGATCGGCCGCCCCCGGAGCCCCCCAGGGGGCTCCGACCTTGAGCGGGGCCGGTCAGGCAGACCGGCCCCCTCTTTGTGTGCCTGGCATGTCGCTGATCTAGGAGGTGCAAGTTCTCTACGAGCCGAAACGACCGGAATCGTTAGCCGGAGGCAACTGCGTCGCTGCGAG
>JANQLT010000156.1 GCA_028280455.1 Kiloniellales bacterium | reverse complement strand
TCAGCCTTCGGCTTCGCTAAGCCTCCACGCCCTCTCCCCCGACGGGGGAGAGGGATGCGCAGGCTTGGTGAGGCGCAGCCGAGCCTAGCCGGAGCTGGGAGAGGGGGCGGTTCGTTTCGATGCTGAAGGCAACTGCCACGTGAGGCGACCGCCAGAGCTTTGCCGGACGAGCGGACCGCTGTGGATTCCGCGCAAGCAGGGAGCGCACAAGACTTCTCAGCGTGCCAAGAGGCACTCGACGAAGCGCTCGATCGCCTCGACCAGGCCGGGGGCGAGGGGCAGCGCCGCGTCGCCGTAGCTCGCCAGGTTGGCGTCGCGCTCCGGCGGCACGGCCTTGAGCACGTGGTTCATGCCCTCGACGATGACCAGCTCGGCGCCGTCTCGGGGGCTCGCCAGCAGCTCGGCCTCGGAGAGCGGGACCTGCAGATCGCGGTCGCCCTGGATGACCAGGGCCGGCACCCCAAGAGCCGCCAGCTCGGCCTGGGGGTCGAGCCGGAACCAGGAGCGCAGGTAGGGCTGGACGCTCGGCCGGAACAGCGCCTGCAGGGCGGCCGGCACGTCCCGCACGCTCCGGCCGGCGTCGAGAGCGTCGAGAATGACCTCGGCTTCGTTGAGGAGGGCCGGCTCCAAGGCGGCGGCGCGGAGCTGCGCCCGCACGATCTCGACCGCCGGCCGGCCGAGGCCGGCGATCAGCACCAGGCCGCGGACCGGGTGTTGCTGCGCGGCGAGCGTGGCGATCAGCGCGCCCTCGCTGTGGCCGATCAGCAGCCGGGGCGTCTCGGGCAGCGCCTCGGCCAGCCGGTCCAGCCAGGCGACGACGTCGGCCGCGAGATCGTCGATGCGCAGCTCGGCTTCCGCGGTGAGCGCCTCGGCGCTGGCGCCGACGCCGCGCTTGTCGGCCCGCAGGCTGGCGATGCCCCGCGCGGCCAGGGCTTCGGCCAGGAGCTTCAGCGCGTCGTTGCGGCCGTAGGGGCCGTTGCCGTCGCGGTCGGTCGGGCCGGAGCCGGCCACGATCAAGGCTGCCGCCTTGGCCGGGGACGGGCGGGTCAGCGTGCCGGCCAAGCGGCCCGTTGCGGTCTCGAGCAGAAGCTCGGTGCTTTCGACAGTGGCCATGCCCGAGCCATAGCAGAGGCCGCCGTCCGGGGCGACTCGGCTAGACTCCGGCGCCGGGGACCGACATGACCGACCGCGAGACCGACCTCTATCCGCCCGTCAAAGCCTTCCTCGAAGGCCAGGGCTATGCCGTGAAGGGCGAGGTCGAGGGCTGCGACGTGGTCGCCCGGCGCGGCGCGGAAGCGCCGGTGGTGGTCGAGCTGAAGCGGCGCTTCTCGCTCGACCTGGTGCTGCAGGCGGTCGAGCGCCAGAAGCTGAGCGACAAGGTCTACGTCGCCGTCGCCGACGAGGGCGGCCGCGGCTCGACCCTGCGCCGCCGCTACCGCGCCGTGCTGCGGCTCTGCCGCATGCTGGGCCTCGGCCTGCTCCTGGTGCGCCCGGCGCGCAACGGCGCCGCCAGCGCGCGGGTCGAGGCGCGTCTCGACCCCGGCCCCTACGAGCCGCGCCAGAACAAGCGCAAGCGCGAGCGGCTGCTGCGCGAGTTCGAGCATCGCGTCGGCGACCCCAACCGCGGCGGCGCCTCCGGCCGCATCATCATGACCGCCTACCGCCAGGACGCCCTGCGCTGCGCCGACCTGCTCGCACGGCAGGGCCCGCTCAAGCTCGCCAGCCTGCGCGCCCAGAGCGGCGTCGAGCGCGCCGCCAAGATCCTGCAGCGCGACGTCTTCGGCTGGTTCGAGCGCTGCGCGCGGGGGGTCTACGAGGTCTCGCCGAAGGGGAGGGAGGCCTTGGCGACCCATGCCGAGGTGGTCGCGCGGTTGCGTAGCGCGTCCTCGGCGCCTCATCCATAAAAGGAAGGGGAGCCACCGCCTGGCCGGCGATGGCTCCCCGAACGAAGCCGTCCTGAAGGAGGGGCCCGCCCTAGTTCAGAGGCGGCGGCAGCCGATCGGGATCGGGATCGAGCTCGCGCTCCATGCCGACCGAGCTCGGCAGGCGCTTACCGAACAGCGTCAGGTAAGCCATGCGGTAGATGTCGGTGTTGTCGAAGCGCTGATAGAAGGGCGGCTCGCCGCGCCGGAAGGGCCTGCGGGAGCTTAGCAGGCGGGCGTTCATCCCCTGGGCGCGGGTGACGACACCGCCGGCCATGTCCGGGATGGCGTTCCAGGCGATGCCGAAGACCAGCGGCCGGCCGGGCTCGGAGATACCGCCGAAGTCGTCCCCGTACGCGTTGCCGCGCGGAAACGGCCGGAAGTCGAGCTGGGCGTCCGGCTCCGCGACGAAGGGCGGCGACAGGCGTCCGGCGATGCCGTCGATCTCGATGACCTGGGTGCCGCCCGACAGACCCGTCGAGTTGAGGCCGGTCACCGACACGGTGCAGAGCGCCGGCAAGGGAATCGAGCCCGGGTCGCTGTTCGCGTCGATGGTGATGCCGCAATCGAGCGGGTTGAAGAAGTCGTTGTTGTCGCCGGCCTGCAGGCCCATGACCTGCATGCCGGAGCCGTCGCTGTCGGCGGCCGTGATGACCAGGGTGTCGAAGCGCTTGCGCCGCGAGTAGCGGTCCTGGCCGAAGGGCCAGCGGTGCTGCTCGAAGGCGCGTGCCACGCCGATCAGGTCGTCCGACCGCTTGAGCCCGCGCAGGGCACCGATCCCATTGTTCTGATTGGGAAAGTTATCGGTGCTCTCGACCTCGGCCACGAGGAAGAAGGGCTTGCGCTCGACGTAGCGGCTGCGCCGGTCGAGGATCTTGATGGCCATCTCGCCCATCTCGGCGACGGTCGGCGGGTTGAAGCTGAAGGGGTTGTTGGGATCGTTGAGCTTGGCGCCCCAGAGCACCAGGGGCCCGATCTTCTCGGCGCCGAACTCTTCGCCCTCCGGCGGCAGGGGATCGCCGGGATCGCGGACCAGGCCGCCGCCCGTCGGCGTCGCGCCGTCCGTGGCTAGCTTCTCCTCTTCCTCGTCGTTGAAGATGTCGTCGGCCGCGAAGAGGCCGAGCACCTTCGGCGCGAAGTAGGGGCTGCGCCGGCTCGCATTGTGGATTCGCGCGAAGAGCTCGTCGAACTCGGCGCGGGTGCGGATGACGATCCAGCCGTCGGCCACGGCCTCTTCGAGCAGGTTGCGGCCGTCGCTGCGGTTGGGCAGGCCGCCGAAGTCCTCGGGGCGCTGGTGCACGAAGCAGTCGAGCTGCGGGTCGGCCAGGCTCGGCGCGGTGGTGCACTGGGGTATGCCCTCGGGCAGGAAGAAGCGCTCGCCGCCGCCGAGCACGACGACCGGGTCGGGCTCGCCGTCGCGAATGTCGTCGGTGCCGTTGTCGAAGCCGGGCCGGCCGCCGAGAAGCTGCAGGGCCGCTTCGGTGTTGTCGCCGCGCGAAATGGTCTCGACCGCGAAGGCACCGGTGCCGGGCTCGCCGTTGACGTCGCCGTCGTTCACCAGGCCGGTCGGATAGCCCTTGTTGGCCGCCTCGCGCAGGATGCTGCCCGGATAGCCGGAGAGGGCGAAGATCGGCAGGCCGCGGTCGGTGCCGTAGGAGCCGGGGCCCTGGACCTTGACGCCGAAGGCGTGGGCGGTGGCGCCGCCGTTGGAGGTGCCCGTCAGGTTGTCGGACATATGGCCGCGGTATATCGCCATTTCCCGCAGCTTGTCCCACTGGAGAATGCCGTCCGGCCCTTCCCAGTACATCCGGCCCGCGTGCCAATGATTGAGGGCGGTGCCGTCCGGGTGCAGGAAGATGACGTTGCCGATGTTCCGGCCACCGCGGTCGTCGTCGTCATCGTCGTCGTCGTTGTCCGCCAGGGCGGCGCCGCTCAAGAACAGGGCCGCCGCGGTCGCGGCGGCCGTCAGGACGCGCCCTCGTCTGGTTTTCGCCACTGATTCGCTCCCCTCGTGGATTTGCAGAACCCCAGCCGTCGCGCGCCCGAGCCCGCCGAAGCCGGAAGGGCTCGCGCGGCCGAAAGCTGAGCTGTGGCAACGCTAGGGCGGGCCCTGGACGCTACGGTGTTGCGGCGGTGAAGGTTTTGTTTCGCGCACCCCCGCCTGGCCTGAGAGCAAGGGGCCGGAGCGAGCCCTAGGCGGGCGCGGCGGTCGCGAAGAGGGCCAGGGTGCCGACGATGGCCAGGCCCCAGGCGATGCGCATCAGGATCAGCCCGTGGCCCTCGAAGACCGAGCCCAGGCCGCGCATCATCATCTTGAACTCGGAGAAGGGGATGCCGGGCTTGCGGTAGAACAGGCTGGCGACCAGGGCCAGCGCGAAGCCGACCAGCCAGCAGACCACGAAGGCCAGCCGGCCGAGGGTTTGCCAGTCGGTGGTCTCGGCGCCGGTCATGGGTCAGAGAAATAGCCTCTCGGCGCGCGCCAGGCCAGATAGGCGCCAACGAAGGGCCGGCAAGGGGGCTGGCCTCCGCCGGCAGAATCACGCTAGTCCTGATCCCCAGAGACGGCGTCCCGGATCTCGCCCTTCGTCAGGCTCAGGGTGAGATCCTCCCAGCGAGCCTTACGAGAGGAACAACCTTGAGCCCCAGCCATAGGTCCTCATCCTGAGCCTGACGAAGGATGAGCCTGACGAAGGATGAGCCTGACGAAGGGTGGGGACCGGGCAGCCGCCGTGCTGCGCTAGAGAGTAGGACCACGAAGATCCCGAGACCCGCGACAAAGAAACATTCACCGAGTTCCGCCCCATGACCCCTCCCGCCTCCGCCCCCGAGGCCGCCGGCGAGGTGCGCGACGTGCGCCTGGCCGATGCCCTGGCCGACCGCTACCTGAGCTACGCGCTCTCGACCATCGTCGCCCGCTCGCTGCCGGACGTGCGCGACGGCCTGAAGCCGGTGCACCGGCGGCTGCTCTACGCCATGCGCCTGCTGCGCCTGAACCCGGACCAGGGCTTCAAGAAGTCGGCCCGCGTGGTCGGCGACGTGATCGGCAAGTACCACCCGCACAGCGAGCAGGCGATCTACGACGCGCTGGTGCGCCTGGCCCAGGACTTCGCCCTGCGCTACCCGCTGGTCGACGGCCAGGGCAACTACGGCAACATCGACGGCGATAACGCCGCGGCCATGCGCTACACCGAGGCGCGCATGACCGAGGTCGCGACCCTGCTGCTCGAGGGCATCGACCAGGACACGGTCGACTTCCGCGACACCTACGACGGCGAGGGCGAGGAGCCGATCGTCCTGCCGGCCGGCTTCCCGAACCTGCTGGCCAACGGCGCCCAGGGCATCGCCGTCGGCATGGCGACCTCGATCCCGCCGCACAACGCGGCGGAGATCTGCGACGCCCTGCTGCACCTGATCAAGTTCCCGCAGGCCCGGGTCGACAAGCTGGTCGAGCTGATGCCGGGGCCGGACTTCCCGACCGGCGGCGTGCTGGTCGAGGACCGGGCGACCATCGTCGAGGCCTACAAGACCGGCCGCGGCTCCTTGCGCCTGCGCGCGCGCTGGGAGGTCGAGAGCCTGAAGGGCGGCGGCTACCAGATCGTCGTCACCGAGATGCCCTACCAGGTGCAGAAGTCGCGCCTGGTCGAGAAGATCGCGGAGCTGCTGACCAACCGCAAGCTGGCCATGCTGGCCGACGTGCGCGACGAATCCGCCGCCGACGTGCGCCTGGTCCTGGAGCCCAAGAGCCGCAACGTCGAGCCCGAGGTGCTGATGGAATCGCTGTTCCGTCAGACCGATTTGGAGACCCGCGTCTCGCTCAACATGAACGTGCTCGACGCCGAGCACACGCCGCAGCTCATGTCCCTGCGCGAGGCTTTGCAGGCCTTCCTCGACCACCGCCACGTGGTGCTGGTCCGCCGCAGCAAGCATCGCCTGGCGGTCATCGAGAAGCGTCTGGAGGTGCTCGAAGGCTACCTCGTCGCCTACCTCAACATCGACGAGGTGATCGCCATCATCCGCGAGGCCGACGACGCCAAGGCCGAGCTGATCGCTGCCTTCGAGCTGACCGACAACCAGGCCGAGGCGATCCTCAACATGCGCCTGCGCGCCCTGCGCAAGCTCGAAGAGATCGAGATCCGCAAGGAGCACAAGCAGCTCAGCGCCGAGGGCAAGGCCCTCAAGGCGCTGCTCAAGGACGAGGGGCGCCGCTGGAAGGTCGTCGGCGAGGAGATCAAGGCGATCCGCAAGCTCTTCGGCCCCAACACCGAGATCGGCCGGCGACGCACCGAGCTGTCCGACGCGCCCTCCGAGGTGGTCGTGCCGCTGGAGGCGGTGGTCGAGCGCGAGCCGGTGACGGTGCTCTGCTCGGCCAAGGGCTGGGTGCGGGCCCTGCGCGGCCATGTCGAGAACCCCGGCGAGGCCAAGCACAAGGAAGGCGACCGAGCGCGCTTCGCCCTGCACGCCATGACCACCGACAAGCTGCTGCTCTTCGCCACCAACGGCCGCTTCTACACCATCGGCGTCGACAAGCTGCCGGGCGGCCGTGGCTTCGGCGAGCCGGTGCGCCTGCTGGTCGACCTGCCGAAGGACCAGGACATCGTCGGCCTCGGCGTCTACCAGAGCGGCGTCAAGCTGCTGATCGCCTCCTCGGCCGGCCGCGGCTTCGTCGTCGGCATGGACGATGTGGTCGCCCAGACCAAGGCCGGCAAGCAGGCGCTCAACATCGCACCCGACGAGGAGGCGGCGGCCTGCACGCCGATCATGGGCGATTCCGTCGCGGTCATCGGCGAGAACCGCAAGCTGCTGATCTTCCCGCTCGAGGAGCTGCCCGAGATGACCCGCGGCCGCGGCGTCATCCTGCAGCGCTACAAGGACGGCGGCCTCTCCGACATCAAGACCTTCAACCTCGCCGACGGCCTGTCCTGGGCCGCCGGCGCGGGCCGCATGCGCACCGAGACCGAGCTGACCGCCTGGATCGGCAAGCGCGGGCAGGCCGGGCGGCTGCCGCCGACGGGCTTCTCGCGGTCGAACCGGTTTGGGTGACAGACATCATCGCCCAGGCCGGGCTAGACAAGCTCGACCGATCATCATTCGTATGTGATTTCGCCAGTTCGCGAGGTGATTTGCATGATTTGGTCAACATGTTGCGGGTAAAGACCAGCGGATCCTAGATATGGTATTTGATAGCTGATTGCTCAATGGTCACCACAACTACAATATGGCCGCACCCTCTCAAAGTTAGGACTTTGAAGATGTGTTTTCTTGGACAGTGAGAGCTTACCGCTGCTAGGAAACACGTGGAGAAGCTTGTGCAAGATCTACTGATCGCCTGAGTGCGGCTGCCTGTGCATTCGAGGCTGTGGGAAAGATAGAAAGTGAGAAAGCGAAAGTCATTTAACCCGAAGCGAAAAATACTGAGGTGCGAAGATCGAGATCTCCTGACGCGCCTTGCACAGAAGGTGAGCTACGGAGGCAATCCAGAACATAAGAGAGCACCGGGCGACTTCGCATTGATGCCTCCGACACGGCCTCACCCCGACAAGACGTTATGTGATGGCGTTGCCATATTTGAGCACTACAGGGCGGCAGAGCTGCTTAGAAATGGTATTCTCAAAGGTCTAATTAGTGAGCAATTTCGTAATGGCTATCCTCAAAACGTGTGGTCTGTGACGGAGAACGATGAGGCGCTGGAGGCGCAGTTGGAAAACCCTGAACAAGGCATTTATCACGGATATCCAATGCCAAGCTCGGATCCAATGCGAAAAATCATACTTAGACACTGGGGCAAGAAATGACAAATCGTTTCAGAATTGAATGTGAGTGGCTTTCGTACGAGTACGGCGATGCCACTGATCGTGCGACTCTGGCAGAGATCGGAATCCATGCGGATGAGCATTGTGCTACCGAGCTAAAGGATTTCGTCGCAAGGAGCATTCGTCAAAGAGCCCGCCTGTCCGCCCATCGACTAGCGCAATGGCTTGCGGCGAACTGGTGGCGCTTGCGATGGGAGCCGGAGCCGACGCGCAGATCCCACTCTTGGAGAATGTGCCACAATGTTGGTGCATCAGGCGGCGGATTCGTCTGGCCTGATGTAGAGTTCTGCAGTGATGGCAGCGACATAGTGGTGCGCTCACGACCGACATCACGGTGCGATACACAACAAATTCAATATATGAGCGGTTTTGACGCCTCAATCCCGGTTCAGGATTTCGAGAACGCCATTGATGATTTCATAAATGCCGTCGTCGCGCGTCTTCATGAAGAACGGGTGAATGAAACGACCTTGGAGGACCTTTGGCGTGAAGTTGTCGCTGAAAGGCGCGATCCAGAACTCTCCTTTTGGCGAAAGCTTGAAGCCTTGATGGGGTTTGATCCGGACGAGGCAGAAGAGGAGTTAGTGGCGGCACTTCTAAGCCAGGCACGTAAGGTTGGAGTTGGGGCGGTCGAAGAGGTTGCTGCATCTTCGAGAGATAGAGCTGCATCGGATCTTCAAGAACTCATGGGTCCAGCGAAGGATAAGGCTGTCGCGATTTCAGTGGATAGAACGGCTGAAATCCGACAACGATTCAGTCGGAATACGGAGAGGGCTTCGTTGCCTTGGCAGCGCGCTTCTGAGGCAGCGGCTATCGTAAGAGAAGAGTGGAATTTGGATCCCGGCCCAGTTTCGAATCGTCGACTCTCGGAGATCTTTCAGGTTTCGGAGAGCTTGGTGACGGAGCCTGATCAGATTGCTGGACCTATGCCGGCGGGATTTCGTGGTGATGAAAGTTCTGAGACGATAAGCGTCTTCCTCAAGAAAGGCCATCCGACCGGCCGGCGGTTTGCATTGGCGCGACTTGTGGCAGACCATGTCATCTCGCAGTCAAGCGAAAGGCTCTTGCCTGCTACTGAAGCAAAGACTGACCGACAGAAATTTCAACGAGCGTTCGCCCAGGAGCTCCTTTGTCCTTTCGATCTTCTGAGCGAGTTTCTGTACGAACGAGGTCTAACTGATGATGATATCGAAGATGCGGCCGAGCACTTTGATGTATCACCACTCCTGGTGAAGACTACGCTGGTGAACAAGCATGTGCTGGACCGCGGTGCTCTAGCCGATTGATTCTGGATTTTGTGTCAACCTACGGCAGAGCAAGTGTTTCGATTGGCTTTCTCGCTGCAAGACTGCATCAGGCCGAAACCGCGCGGTTGCGAGCGGCAGGATTTGCGCTGTCCAACCGCTTTGGCTGACCCTCCAGGCGGACCTCTCGATAGCGTTACCGTCCGTTTGGTTTCGTTTGTTTCAAGGCCCTAGCGCACGCCACCTCGGCCCGCCACCTACCAGCGCCAGGATAGCGCCTCGTCCTGGGGCGCTGGCAAGGGAGGGAGCCGAGGCATGGCAGTCCAATTCGATCTCCAGGGACTTCTCGCTGAGTTGGGACCGCGCTTCGCAGAAGCGGCGGCGGCACGCGACGAGGGCGCGGTCTTCGTGGCCGAGCACTACGAGACGCTCAGGGAGCGCGGCGTCTTCGCGGCCCTGGTGCCGGCGGAGCTGGGCGGCGGCGGCAAGCGGCACAGCGAGATGTGCGACTTCGTACGCGGCCTGGCGCGCCACTGCAGCTCGACGGCCCTGGCCCTGTCGATGCACCAGCACCTGGTCTCGGCGGCGGTCTTCAACCACCGCAACGGCAAGCCGGGACAGAAGCTGCTGGAGAAGGTCGCCGGCGGCGCGATCCTGATCAGCACCGGCGCCAACGACTGGCTCGGCTCGAACGGCAAGGTCCGGCGCGTCGAGGGCGGCTTCCGGGTCAGCGCCCGCAAGCCCTTCGCCAGCGGCTCGCCCAAGGGCGACGTCCTGGTCACCTCCGCGCCCTACGAGGACCCCGAGGCCGGCTGGCAGGTGCTGCACTTCCCGGCGCCGCTCGCGGCCGAGGGCGTGTCGCTGGCCGGCGACTGGGACACGCTCGGCATGCGCGCCACCGGCTCGCAGACCGTCGTGCTGGAAGACGTCTTCATTCCCGAGGAGGCCGTGGTCCTGCGCCGGCCGCGCGGCGATTACCACCCGGCCTTCAACGTCATCCTGACGGTGGCCATGCCGCTGATCATCTCGGCCTACCTCGGCGCGGCCGAGGCCGCCGCCGAGATCGCGCTGCGGCGGGCGCGCAAGCGCCCGGACGACCCGGTGGCGCCCTTCCTGCTCGGCGAGCTGACCAACCTGCTGACCACGGCCCAGCTCGCGCGCAACGACATGGTGGCGATCTGCAACGACTGGGACTTCGCGCCGGCCACCGAGACGGCCGACGCGATCCTGATCCGCAAGACCATCGCCGCCAAGGCGATCATCGCCACCGCCGAGAAGGCCCTGGAGGCGGCCGGCGGCGCCGGCTTCTACCGCAAGCTCGGCCTGGAGCGGCTGCTGCGCGACGTCCACGGCGTACAGTTCCACCCGCTGCCCGAGAAGCGCCAGCAGGATTTCACCGGCCGCCTGGCGCTGGGCCTGGCGCCGATCCGCGAGGCCGAGACGCCGACGCTCAAGGCGGCGGCAGAGTAGTGTAACCACCGCTCGTAACGCCCCAACTCCTTCCGATCCGCCCGGTGCTCGCGTAGGTTTTGGCTCGTCAGGGCTCGATCACGAGGTCAACGAAGGTTGACGGACGGCTAGGGAAGAGTCAGCTCTCGTCGAACTCCTTTATGCACTTTCCGACGTCGAGTGTTTCTGTGTCTATGTTGGCAATGATTGATAGGATGTCGTCGTCCTGACCGAGTTGGTCATTTAGATCGAGCGGGCTAACAGTGAGGCCCTTTGCCTCTCTCTGCCAGTTCGGACTGATGGTGCTCAGTGCGAACACGACGGGAATCACCTGACCATTGAACATTGCTCTGTTGTTTTCGATCGCACTAGCGGTCTCGCTCTTTTCCTTATCCAGGTCCTTCATCACCTTTTCGATCGCGGCTGGCTCCAAACCTGATCGATCGCGATCCCTCGCAATGATCTTGTTTCGCATTTTGCTGACTATGTCAGTCACGGCATTGTGGAGCAGGAGTGAGGGATTCTTGTCGTCTGAACTCAACATGATCGTCAATCGCATTAATGCGCTTTGGGAACGCGAAAGCGCATTGCCGAAGCTGCTGTAGATGTAGCCTAAAGCAGCAATCGTGCCTTCATCTCTTGGCTCAGCCTCTTCATCTTCTTTTGGCTTAGCCTCTTCACCTTCGTTTGGCTCGACCACCTGCTCCGTCGGCGGTGCAATGAGGCTGTTCACCTGGGTGGCGATATTCGATCGGCGATTCTCAAGGTCCGCTGCCGCTGAAGTCAGTTGGGATTGCAGCGAGACGGTGCCGGCAAAGGAGGTGACTTCGCCGCGCCAACTCGCCAGCTTGTCGGTTGCTTTTATCGAGCATTGAATCGCATCGGCGGCGTTGCCATAGATCTCCGCAATTGCGGTCGGATTCTGATAAGCGCTTACGCCCGCCGAAGTGGCGCCGCCTATTGCCGCACCAGCGATTGCATCTTCTCCGAGACCGTAGATTGCGCCGATTGCGCCAGCCAGACCAGCAGCAATGACCCCCCACTCGTAGACTTCTTTTTCGCGGAGGATTTTTGATTGAAGGCCTTGTAGATCCTTCATCACCCCTTCGGCCTTGAGTCGCTCGTCTTGGTAGTCGGCAGTGGCGACCTTGGCCGGCTTTATGGTGTAGGAGGGTTCGACAATGCTGCAGGCGCTGATGGCCAGCACTGAACACAAGGCAAAGGCAGTCTTTGAGATTTCCTCTTTCATGAATCTGACCCCCTAAATTCTAGGCACTGCACTTCAAATATGCACTGATGATAGTATAATCGGAAAAGTCTGACAATTTTCATGACACCCCATTTCTGCCGAGTGTGATAGCGGTTGGCAACGCCGTCACGACCTGTGGGCCCATGCCTTTCCCCTGGCCAAGCCGGGCCGCCTTCGCTAGAAGCGAAGCCAGGGAAGCCGAATAAAAAGCCTTAGAACAGGGAGCTGGCACCCTTGAAAGCACTGGAAGGCTTCGTGCGCGCCGTCGACGGCGTGAACGAAGCGATCGGCCGGGCCGTGGCTTGGCTGACCCTGGCGATGGTGCTGATCACCTTCGTTGTGGTGATCCTGCGCTATGTCTATGCCGTCGGCTGGGTCTGGCTGCAGGAGTCCTACGTCTGGCTGCACGGCGTGGTCTTCATGATCGGCGCCGGCTACACGCTGCTGCACAACGGCCACGTCCGGGTCGACGTGATCTATCGGCCGGCGGGCCCGCGCTACAAGGCCATGATCGACCTGGCGGGCGCCTTCCTGCTGCTGCTGCCGGTCCTGGTGCTGATCTTCTACGTCTCCTACGACTACGTGCTCGATTCCTGGATGCGCCTGGAAGAATCCCGCGAGGCCGGCGGCCTGCCGGGGCTGTTCCTGCTGAAGAGCGTGATCCTCGCCTTCTGCGTGCTGCTCGGCCTGCAAGGCCTGTCGCTGGCCGGGCGCAGCGTCCTGGTCCTGCTCGGCCATCCCGACTACCTGCCGGCTGACGACGAAGAAGAAGAAGAGCCGGAGACGCTCTAGGCCATGGATCCGGTTCTGCTCGGCGAGATCTTGAGCCTGCTCATGTTCGGCACGGCCTGCGGCGTGCTGCTCCTGGGCTTCCCCGTCGCCTTCACCCTGGCCGGCACCGCCTTGGCTTTCGCCGTGCTCGGCATGAGCCTCGACATCTTCGACTTCCGGCTGCTCGGCGGCCTGGCCTCGCGCTACTTCGGCGTGATGGTCAACGAGCTGCTGGTCGCCGTGCCGCTTTTCGTCTTCATGGGCGTCATGCTGGAACGCTCGAAGATCGCCGAGCAACTCCTCGAGACCATGGGCCTGCTGTTCGGCCAGAAGCGCGGCGGCATGGGCTTCTCGGTGGTCTTCGTCGGCATGCTGCTGGCCGCCTCGACCGGCATCGTCGGCGCCACCGTGGTGACCATGGGCTTGCTGTCGTTGCCGTCGATGCTCAAGGCCGGCTACGACCCCAAGATCGCCTGCGGCGCCATCTGCGCTGCGGGCACGCTCGGCCAGATCATCCCGCCCTCGATCGTCCTGGTCCTGCTGGGCGACATCCTGCAGGGCGCCAATACCCAGGCCCAGCTCGCCCTCGGCAACTTCGCGCCCGAGCCGGTCTCGGTGATCGACCTCTTCGCCGGCGCCTTCCTGCCCGGCATGGCGCTGGTCGGCCTCTACATGGCCTGGATCTTCCTGGTCGCGCTGTTCAAGCCGGACGCCTGCCCGCCGATCCAGCGGCAGGACGATTCGCCGCTCGGCCTGGCGGCGATCCTCAAGGTCCTGGTGCCGCCGGCGGCGCTGATCGTCCTGGTCCTGGGCTCGATCCTGATCGGCGCGGCGACGCCGACCGAGGCCGCCGCCATGGGCTCGGTGGGCGCCCTGCTGCTGGCCGGCCGCGCCATCGTTCCGGAGCGGCCCTGGCCGGTCTACCTCGGCGGCGTCTGCCTGGTCGCCCTGGTGCCGCTGGTCACCATCTTCGACCTGCGCATGCAGCGCGACGTCATACCGACCTCCGACCTGCTGGCGGCGGTGGTCGCCGGCTTCTGCGTGGTCGCCCTGGTCATCGGCGTCGTCGTCTCGCTCGGCCGGGTGCAGCGCAGCGGCATCCTGGTCGAGGTCATGCGGGCGACGGTGCAGATCTCCTCGATGGTCTTCGTCATCCTGCTCGGCGCCTCGGTCTTCTCGCTGGTGTTCCGCGGCCTGGGCGGCGAGGAGATCGTCTCCGACGTCCTCGGCTCGCTGCCGGGCGGAGTCTTCGGCGCGGTCTTCGTGGTCATGGCCCTGATGTTCGTGATGGGCTTCTTCCTCGACTTCATCGAGATCGTCTTCGTGGTGGTGCCGATCGTCGGCCCGATCCTGCTGATGATGGGCCTCGACCCGATCTGGCTGGGCGTGATGATCGCGGTCAACCTGCAGACCAGCTTCCTGACGCCGCCCTTCGGCTTCGCGCTCTTCTACCTGCGCGGCGTCGCGCCGCCGACGGTGACGACCATGCACATCTATCGGGGCGTCATGCCCTTCGTGCTGATCCAGATCGTCGGCCTGATCCTGATCGCGACCTTCCCGCAACTGGCGACCTGGCTGCCCTCGGTGCTGTTCTGAGCCCGCGCGCTGCTAAAGCGTTGCCGGATTGGGTGGCATCGCTGGCCCGTTGCCAAAGGCAAACGAACCGCCCCCTCACCCGGCTCCGGCTAAGCTCAGCCTCCGGCTTCGCTAAGCCTCCACAGCCCTCTCCCCCGTCGGGGGAGAGGGATGCGCAGGCTTGGTGAGGCGCAGCCGAGCCTAGCCGGAGCCGGGTGAGGGGGCGG